>NZ_JBUDSW010000114.1:0-10923 GCF_054921475.1 Desulfobaculum sp.
GAGCCGCAGGCGCACGCAGGAGGAAACCACAACGCGCCCGCATCCCTTGGCGGAATGCGGGCGCGAAGACGGCTGGGCGGCGAAAAGTGCGTTGGCGCGCTATTCGCGGATGATGACGATAAGCTCCTTGGGCCCGTGAACACCGATGGTCAGCTGCATTTCGATGTCCGCGGTGCGCGAGGGGCCGGAAACAAGCAGGGCGTTGGTGGGCATGCCTGCGCCCCAGCGCTGTTTCTCCATAAGCTGTGGGAAGTTGGCGTGAATGTCTGCGGCGTCCAGCACGGCGATATGCACGGCTGGCACCAGCGACATCAGGCGCGGCTCTTCCGGCGTCGGCCACATGGCAAGGGCTCCCTGTTCGGCCACGGCCCCCACTGTGCCCGTGATGGAGGCGTCCACCTCAAACAGGCGCTCCTTGTACTCCTCAATGGGACCGGACCATGTTTCCAGCGGCGGCAGGTCGGCGTCGTCGCCTTTCCACGCCTTGGCGACGTCCTTGCCCACATCGGTGCCCGGGGCGTGGAGCAGGGCGTTCCAGCCGCGTCCGGCGATGGTCTTTTTCAGCTCGTCCGTCCACTTGGCCTTGGGGCAGACGATAACCTCGGCGCTGGAGGCGGTGAGCAGCTTGCGCATGCGCTCCACGCGCTGTTTGGTATTCCACGTGGGTACAGGCATGGCCTGAACCTCTCCCACATATCCGGCGGCCTTGCGGTTGGCGAGGACAAGCCGGTTCAAAATGCGCTCGCGCGCGGATTCGCTAGACATTGTCCACTCCTTGTTCCTTGCACATCTGATGCAGACTCTTCTTGGCCAGCTTGGGCCGGGTACGCACACTCATCCACGCGCCAAGGGGACCTGCGGGCGGCAGTTTGTCGCCCAGTGCCCCGGCAATGCGGGTGACCACGGCGTTGAGCGCCGGGGTGGTGTTTACCAGCTGCCAGCCCTTCCAGACAAAGGCTTCGGTGGGCTTGCGCTTGCTGCCGTGTCCCTTGACCGAACCGGTGCCCTTGCGGGCGTTGTTCTCCTGCCGCAGGGCGCGCAGGATGTCCGGAATGGGGATGCGCGCGGGGCAGACCTCTTCGCAGGCATTACACAGGCTGGAGGCCGTCGCCAGCACGCCGGATTCCTCAAGGCCTGTCATCTGCGGGGTGAGAATCTTGCCGATGGGGCCGGGGTAGACGTGCCCATAGGCGTGCCCGCCAATGCGTGTGTACACGGGACAGTGGTTCAGGCACGAGCCGCAGCGGATGCACTGTAGGGTCTCGCGCATGAGCGGTTCGGCAAGAATGGTGCTGCGGCCATTATCCAGAATGACCAGATGCACCTCATCCGGGCCGTCCATCTCGCCCTTTTTGCGGGGCGAGGTGATCATGTTGAAATAGGTGGTGATCAGCTGCCCGGTGGCGGACGCGGTGAGCAGGCGGTACACCGGGTGGATGTCCGACAGCCGCTCCACGACCTTCTCAAGCCCCATAACGGCAATGTGCAGGGGCGGGGCGGTGGTGCACATGCGGCCGTTGCCCTCGTTCTCCACAAGGCACAGGGTGCCGGTTTCCGCCACGGCGAAGTTGACGCCGGAGATGCCCGCGTCGGCTTCCTTGTACTTGTTGCGCAGGGTGCGGCGGGCGGTGGCGTTCAGCTCCGGGATGTCCTCGGTATAGGGCACGCCGAGGTGCTCCTCGAAGATGCGGCCCACCTGTTGGCGGTTTTTGTGCACGGCGGGAACGATGATGTGTGAGGGCGGCTCGCCCGCAAGCTGGATGATGAACTCGCCAAGGTCGGTTTCCGTGACCTCCATGCCGTTCTTTTCCAGATGCGTGTTGAGATGCATTTCCTCGGACACCATGGACTTGCCCTTGACCACGCGGGTGGCGTCGTGCTGGCGCAGGATGCTGAGCACGATGTCGTTGGCCTCGTGCGTGGTTTCGGCCCAGTGGACGTGGATGCCGTTTTTCGCGCAGTTGGCTTCCAGTTGTTCCAGCAGCTCCGGCAGTTTGGCCAAGGTACGGCGGCGGACCATGGAGCACGCATCGCGCAGGCTCTCGCGCTCCTCGGCGTCGGAGAGCAGGTTGCGGCGCTTGATGATAAAGCCGCCCATGGCGGTGGCGAAGTTCTGCCGAAGCTGGGCATCGGCAAGGGCTTCCACGACATTCTTTTTGAAATTGAACGCCTTAGCCATTGGTTCTCTCCCACAGGAAGTCGGCGATGTGTTTGCCGGTCATGGCAATGTTCATCTTTTCCATCGCGCCGGTGATGTTCATGATGCAGCCGCAGTCGCCACTGAGGAGGATGGTTGCTCCGGTGTCGGCGGCGCTTTGGGCCTTGTCCTTGACCATGGCGGCGGAGATTTCCGGCTGTTTTACCGAGAAGGTGCCGCCGAAGCCACAGCATTCGTATTCGCGCTCCAGCTCAATGAGGGTCACATTCTCCAGCTGGCTGACGAGGTTTTTGCAGGTTTCGGTGACGCCCATCTCGCGCATGGCGTGGCAGGAGGAGTGCCACGTGACGGTGACGGGCTGGCCCTTGTCCGTATAGGTGGCCCCGCAGACGTTCACCAGGAATTCCGTCAGCTCGAACACGCGGTCGGCAAAGGCCTTGGCGCGCAGCTCGTCGGGGTCGCCCTCAAAGAGCTTGGGGTAGTGGCGGTGCATCATTCCGGCGCAGGAGCCGGAGGGCACCACGATGGGCCAGTCCTCGGGAAAGGCGTCCAGCTGTTTGCGGGCGACCTCGCGGGCCTCGTCCATATAGCCGGAGTTATAGGCGGGCTGGCCGCAACAGCTTTGGTCCTGCGGATACACAACCCGCAGCCCCTCGCGCTGGAGCAGGCGTATGCCGGACATTCCGGTATCGGGATAGGCCATATCCACAAGGCATGTTCCAAAATAATAGACGTTTTTCGGTTTCCGCGGATAGATGCGCATTTCGCCTCCGGATGCTTTCCAATCAATTGTGCCGCTAGGCGTGAAATATTGCGGATACTGTACCACGCTCCCGGTGTGCTGTCAGGCCTCCTGTGCTGGGCCGTTGCCGGATGCGCCGCAGTTGCCGGGGGATGCGGCAATTCGAGCGCGCTGCTATGAATTCTTACTGCGAATAGGAACTGTTATCGACTTCTTTTTGCTTGACATGAACGTGAACTCAGGTTCATGTTTTCCAAAAAGAGGACGAAAGGAGAGTCATATGCGGAAAGGTCAGATGCCGACTGGGGCTCCATGTGCGGAGAATGGCGGCAGGAGTGTGGGAGCGGTGGCTCCCGGAGCGCCGGAGCGCGTCGTGGATGGACCATGCGGCGTGCGGGATGCGGCGGCAGTGAATGGCGCGATGTCGCCACGCGGCGAGGTGGACGCAGGGCGTCAGGGAAGAGCCCCGGCATGCGGCGGAGCGGATGGACAGGGTCTGGGCGCGGCGTATCTCTGCGGAGTGGTGCAGGATGGTGCGCAGGGTGCGGCGTTGCCACAGAGCGCGGCGCAGGCAGGTGGTGCGCAAGCGGCGTCACATGCTACCGGAGCAGATGCCGTCCGCCGGGATGCGCCGGATATTGGCGGCGCCGGGCAGGTGAGGCACCCCGGGAAGGCGGCCGGACAGCCACGCGGGGACGACGCCAAGCACGCGGGGAAGATTTGCCCGTGGTGGGTGGCCTATACTTTTGACAATCCCCTGCGCCAACTGATGCATCCGCCGCAGAAGCTGCTTGGGCCGTATGTGGGCGAGGGGATGCGTGTGGTGGATATCGGTTGCGGGCTGGGGCACTTTTCCCTTGGCATGGCGCGGATGGTCGGGCCGGGCGGCGTGGTCTATGCCGTGGACGTGCAGGAGGGCGCGCTGAAGGTGCTGCGCCGCCGCGCGCGCCGTGCTGGCCTTATGGGACGGGTGATTCCTGTCCTGTGCCCGCCCCGCGTCATTCCCGTCAAGACGCCTGTGGACTTTATCCTTGCCTGCAATGTCCTGCATGAACTCCCGGACCCGGGGGCCGCGCTGGCGCAGGCCGCCGCCATCCTGCGTCCGGGCGGACGGCTGTACATCATGGAGCCTCTGGGGCATGTTGGGGCCGAGCGCTTTGAACAGGAAGTGACGATGGCGCAGGAGGCTGGATTGATACTGGAATCCCGCCCCAAGGTTTTTCGTGAGCGCTCGGCCATCGTCCGTAAAGAGGAGACAGACCAAACCGCATGACATGGACCAACGGGGAATACGCACCCAAACAGCGCCGCGCCGAGGAAAAGAAGGAGCGGCTTATGGACGCCGCCCTCAAGCGCTTTTCTCAGGACGGCTACCACGGAGCCACGGCCAAGGCCATTGCCGCCGATGCCGGAGTGGCGACCGGTTCCTTCTACCGCTATTTCAAAGACAAGAAGGCGCTCTTTCTGGCCGTGTGCATGCGGCTGGAGGAAGGCATTATGCAGGGCATCTTCGAAACGGGGGAGCGCCTGCGCCGTGAAGGGGCGGGCCCGCGTGAGGTCATTGAAACGCTGGTGTCCTTTTCCATTGCCTCGCACCGTCCCAACCGCGACTTCCACCGCGAGGTGCTGGCTATGCAGATGCAGGACGAGGACGTGGCCGCCTACATCCGTGGCGGTGAGGACCGCGTGCGTCAGCGCCTGCGTGACTTTTTGAGTGCGATGCGCGCCGCGCTGCGGGTGGAGGATATGGACGCCGCTGTGGAGTTGACGCACGTTGTGGTGGAGGAAGTGGCCCACCGCAGCGTGCTGATGGAGTCGCCCCTCGGGGCGGAGCGTATGTCCGGCGCGGCGGTGGATCTGCTGGGGCGGTACCTGTTGCGTGACGGGGAGGGCGACTGACCCCGCGGCGTTTCCTGTGAAGAACATTTCTGAGTCGGTTTTCAACTGCACCCCGGTGGCGTACACTCCACTGGGGTGTTTTTGTATGCGTGGCCGTGCTGCGGAGGATTTGCGCAGCGATGGGCGTACTCCTTTTGGGCCGCGCGCACCCCGGCACCAAGCAGAAGAGGAGAAAGTGTATGCCACATGGATTGACCCGCCGCCGGATGTTGCGGCTGCTCGTTGGTGTTCCTGCCGCGTTGGCGGCCACGGTGACGGCGCAGGCCGCCTTGGCGCAGGATGGCATGCTGACGCCGAAGCGGCGCAATGCGCAGCGGCGTGAGGACGATGCCCGCTGGCGCGAAATGCGCCGTGAGGACGACGCCAACAGGCGCGCCATGGACAAGCTCGACCGCGAAAGAATGCGTGATGAGCGCAAGGACTGGCAGCAGCGCCGCAAGGACGACATGCGCCGCGAGCGTGATATGCGCAAAGACGAGTACCGCGACAGGCGCGAGGATTGGCGCGGCCCGGATGGGCGTCCCGGCCGGTATATGGATGAGGACCACGTACCCGGCCAGCATATGAATGACGGGCGTATGCCCGGCAGACACATGGACGATGGGCGCATGCCCGGCAGGCGTATGGATGACAACATGATGGATGGGCGCCACATGAACGGTGGCCATATGGACGGCTGGCAGGACCGGGACCAGCCCGGACGCGGCCGCAGGAAGTAGGGCGGGGTTCCCTTCTTGGAAAAGCGCAGGGCGTGACGCGTTGGGGTGGCGGGCTGGCGCGGACGCGCTAGCCCATCTTCACCACGGGCAGTTCGTTCCAGCTGGTGGTGTAGCGCGGGGATTTGTGGTTCTGGCGCATGCTCCACGGCTTGCCAAGGCCCGTGGCCGCGTACTGTACCGTGTCGCGGCCCCATTTGGCGTTGATGCCGTCAAGGGTCTCCATCAGTGCGTCCTGCCGTGGGTCCTGCGCCAGGAGCGGGTCCGGCGGCAGGGTGAGCAGGCTGAGTTGGCGCGAGTCCTCGCGCTCCAGCCCCGCAACCATCACCCCGGCCTTGCAGTAGCGGTAGCCCGTGCGGAAGATGGCGCGGAGGAGCGTTTGCGCGGCCTTGATGAGGGTTGGCGTGTGCGCGCTGGCTACGGGCAGCTGCATGGTGCGCGTTGCGGAGTATTGCGGGTCTTCTGGCTTGTGGTGGTTGGTCTTGATGAAGACCATGACGCTGGAGGCCACGCTCCCTTGCCTGCGGAGTTTTTCTGCCGTGCGCGCCGTGTAGGCGGAGACGGCTTCAAGCATCTCGTCCCATGTGGTGACGGGGCGGCCAAAACTGCGCGAGGACATAATGGATTTATGGGGCTGGGGAGCGTCCTCAATGGGAATGCAGGGCTGACCGCGCAGTTCCTTCACGGTCATGAGACCCTTGATGGTCAGGCGGCGTTGGACCCAGTGGTCCGGGCGGTCCTTCAGTTGCCGCGCGGTATGCACCCCAAGGCGGTGGAGCTTGTCCGCGTAGCGCCGCCCAATGCCCCACACCTCGCCAACGTCAATGCGCTCCAGCAGGGCGTCCACGTCGGCGCAGGCGGCGCAGTCGAATACGCCGGATGCGGTGTGCTTCTTGGCCCAGTGGTTGGCCAGCTTGGCAAGGGTCTTGGTGGGCGCCAGCCCAACGGAGACGGGGATTCCCGTCCATTGGCGCACGGTGCGCCGCATCTCGCTGGCAAGGTCCGTCAGGCTGCGGCCCGTGAGGGGCTTAAGGCGCAGGAAGGCTTCGTCAATGGAGTAGATTTCCATATCCGGCGAAAAGGTGGCGAGGATGTCCATCACCCGCCGCGACATGTCGCCATACAGCGCGTAGTTGGACGAGAACACCCGCACGCCGTGCTGGCGGAAGAAGCCGTCGCGCTTGAAGGCGGGTTCCGCCATGCCGATGCCAAGGGCCTTGGCCTCCGGACTGCGGGCGATGACGCAGCCGTCGTTGTTGGAGAGGACCACCGTTGGCGTGGTGCGGATGGACGGGTCAAAGGCCCGCTCGCACGAGACGTAGAAGTTGTTGCAGTCCACCAGCGCATAGACCGGGGCCGCTGTGGCGCAGGGCTGTGGCATGGCGCGCTCCCTACAGCGAATGGATGACGTGGGTGACCACGCCCCAGATTTCAAGGCCCTGTTCCGGGTGCACCTCAATGGGCGGATACTCGGGATTCTCGGGCATCAGCCATAGGCCTTCCGCCGTGCGGCGGATGCGTTTGACCGTCAGCTCGCCATCCAGCGCGGCCACCACCACCTGATTGTTGCGCGGGGTTTCTGCGCGGTCTACGATGAGGATGTCCCCGTCGTGCAGGCGTGCGTCGCGCATGGAATCGCCGCAGACGCGGACGAAGAATGTGGCGGCGGGGTGCCGCACAAGGTGCTCGTTCAGGTCGAGGGTCTTGTCGATGTAGTCGTCCGCCGGGGAGGGAAAGCCCGCCTGAACGGCGCACAGATTGAGCGGAAGCTCCATATGCAATCGCGGCTCAAAGCCGATGACCTCAAGGCGCGGGTGCGGGCGGCGCTTTGGCGCGCCAGACGGCGTGTGGGGAGTGTGTTCGTTCATGTCGCCTGGAAAATAGCACAGCCCCGCCCCCTTGAAAACTCCGCACCGCCTAATCGCCAGAACCCATCGAACAGCGCGGATTTCCTTGTGAATTCTATCATTGCAGGAGGATATGCGAGGAATTTTTGTCTTGCCCAAAGCCCGCCGCATCGGTTCTCATATCCCTTTGACGCATGGAGAAAATCCTTAGCCGCATCCCGGGGCGAAGCCCGGGCCACGATATGCTGAACCGTCTTTCCCTGCGGGGACAAATACTCTTCACCCTGTTCGTCATGGTCATTGTGACCTTGTGCGTTGGGCTTGTGGGCATCTGGTACGCCCTGCGCGTGGACGGCATCATGAACACCGCCGTTGGCCGCAGCTACGCCGGAACCCGCGCCGCCGAGGAACTCACCATAGCCCTTGTCACCCAAAAGGGGCTGACCACCTACTACGTGCAGGACCACGACCCCGGCTGGCTGGATCGGCTGGAGGAAAAGCACGGCAACTTTGAGCACTGGCTGGCCGCCGCGCGCGAAAATCCGCTCCCGCCGGAGGCCGAAGCCATTCTGCGCGATATTGAGGAGCGCTACGTCCTCTACGTGGCGACCCGCGCGCAGGTGCTCGACTATTACAAGCACGACCGCTTCGCCGACGGCGCGGCCCTGCACAAGGACATCCGCCAGCAGTTTCATGAACTGCTGGATCTGTGCCAGCGCTACCGGCGCTTTCATGAAAACACCATCGCCACTTCCAATGCGGAGATTGCTGAGCGTCTGGACGACCTGCGCAATGCCTCCATTGCGGCCATGCCGCTCGTCATTGGCCTTGGCGTGTTTTTGGCGTGGTTCCTCATCCGGCATGTGCTCCAGCCCATCAGGCGTATGGCCGAGGAAATGGGCTACGACCGCAGCGGCCCCCTGCGCCCGGACGAACTCACTACCCTTGGCTCGCGCGTGCGCTCCCTGCTGGAGGATGTGGACGTCACCCACTCCAAGCTCCGCCGCAGCCGCGAGCATCTGAAACAATCCGAAAAATGGGCGCTGACGGGCAAGCTGGCCGCCGGTGTGGCCCACAGTATCCGCAATCCCCTTACGTCGGTGAAGATTCGCCTGTTCTCCCTTGGCCGCAGCCTGTCCCTGACCGAGGACCAAAAAGAGGACTTTGAGGTCATCACCGAGGAGATTGCGCACATTGATTCCATTGCGCGCAACTTTTTGGAGTTCTCACGCCCGCCCAAACTGCGTATGCAGACCGTCTCGCCAACGGACGTGGTCATCAGCGCCCTGCGGCTGTTGAAGCACCGCTTGGAGTCGTACGAGGTGCAGGTGGAGCACAGCCCCGGCGCGGCCCTGCGCGAAGTGCAGGCCGACCCGGAACAGCTCAAGGAAGTGCTGGTGAACATCATCGTCAACGCGTGCGACGCCATGGGGCGCGGCGGGCGCATCGCCATCACCGAGGAGGAAGGCTACGTCAATCCCCTTGGCGAGGTGGTCACCATCCGCATTACGGACAGCGGCCCCGGCATCCCCGCCAGCCGCCGCAATATGATTTTTCAGCCGTTCTACTCCTTTAAGGAGGAAGGCACCGGCCTCGGCCTGTCCATTGCCAAGCGCATTGTGGAGGACCACGGGGGCTGGATTAACGTGACATCGCGTCCCGGTGAAGGAGCGACGTTCACCATCACCCTGCCCGTACGGGAGGAGGGAAAATGGCTTCGATCCTCATAGTGGACGATGACGCCCAGCTGCGGCAGAGCTTTGGGCGGCTTTTGGAACAGGAAGGGTACGAGGTGCGCACCGCCCAGTCCGCGGAGACGGGCATTGAGGAAGTGCGGCGGCAGTGCCCGGACCTTGTCATCATGGACGTGCGCCTGCCCGGCATGACCGGGCTGGAAGGCTTTCAGGCCATGCATACCTTTGAGCCAAAGCTCCCGGTCATTGTCATGACCGCCTTTGGCACCACGGAAACCGCCATCGAGGCCACCAAGCTGGGCGCGTTTGACTACGTGCTCAAGCCCTTTGACATCCCCGACATCCTGACGCTGATAGAGCAGGGGCTGGACGCGGGGCGGTTTATGCGCTCGCGCGTGGATGTGGACGCCGCGCCCGAGAGCGAGGCCTCGGACGCCCTTGTGGGGCGCAGCCCCGCCATGCAGGACGTGTACAAGTCCATTGGCCGTGTGTCCCCAACCGACGCCACCGTGCTGGTGCGCGGCGAATCCGGCACCGGCAAGGAACTGGTGGCGCGCTCGGTGTACCAGCACAGCCTGCGCACGGAGAAGCCGTTCATCGTCATCAACTGCGTGGCCATTCCGGAAACACTGCTGGAGAGCGAGCTGTTTGGCTACGAAAAGGGCGCGTTTACCGGCGCTGTGTCGCGGCGCGTGGGCAAGATTGAACAGGCCGACGGCGGGACCATTTTCCTCGACGAAATCGGCGACATGCCGCTGAGCATTCAGGCCAAGCTCCTGCGCCTGCTGGAGGAGCGCAGTGTGGAGCGTCTTGGCGGCGGCGCGGCCCGGCCCGTGGACGTGCGCATCATTGCGGCCACCAACCGCGACCTGGAACAGGCCGTGAGCGAGGGGCGCTTTCGCGAGGACCTGTACTACCGCCTGAAGGTCGTTACTCTGCTGTTGCCGCCCCTGCGCGAGCGCGGTGACGACGCGGTGCTGCTGGCCGAACATTTTCTGGGCAAGTACGCCCGGCGCATGGGCAAGCCTTCGCCGGGATTCACCGACGGGGCGCGGCAAGTGGTGCGCTCCCACAACTGGCCGGGCAACGTGCGCGAGCTGTCCAACGCTGTGCAAAAGGCTATGATTTTCTCCCGCGAGTGCCCGGTAACGCAGGAGAACATGCAGCACGCCGTGTTTGGTGAACGCACCCTGCGCCCCGCACGCGGCGACTCCATGGACGACGTGGCCGCGCGCTGGATGCGGCGGCGGCTTGCGTCCTCGGAGACGGACCGCGCCTTTGAGGAGATTCAGGACCACTTCGGCGCCATTGCCGTGACCGAGGCGCTGAAGCTGACGGGCGGCAACAGGGCGCAGGCGGCGAAGCTCCTTGGCATGTCGCGGCCCACGCTCCTCTCGCGTATTGAGCGCTATGGCATTCAGGTGGACGCCCTGATTTCCCAACAGCGGTAGCGTGGGGGCTGGCGGCCCAGCGGCAGGCCCGGACCTTTGACCAGAGGCTTCTTTACCGTGCCCGTGTGGCACCCGGTTGTGACGGCGGCGTATGCAGACAGCATGCGCCGCCGTTTTGCGTGGGGCGTAAAGAATCCTGACAGCAGGGGTGTCGAGATTCTTTACACCCTGTAAAGCGCGCCGACACCCGCAGGCCACAAGGGGGACGCGCGGCCCGCATGTCTTGTGGGGCTTTTCACATGCCGGGCGGGGGCTGCGGGGCAAGTTGGGCGGTGGTGCAAGAATTGGCACGTCGGTTGCTCAACAGGGGGTATGGAAAACACCACCATGGCACCGCGGGCCACAACACCGCGCATCACACAGCTCCCCCCCCGCATCGCTTCCGACAGCGATAGCGTCCATCCGTCAGGAGTCTA
>NZ_JBUDSW010000115.1:0-10911 GCF_054921475.1 Desulfobaculum sp.
ACTTGCACCTTTTCGGTGAGGCCTTCGTAGTACTCGCGCAGCTGTGCGAGGACTTCGTCGCGGCCGAAGTGATCCGGAACCTCGGCGCCTTCGGAGAGGGCCTTGCGGAGCTTGGTGCCGGACAGGATGACGCGGTCTTCCTTGCCGTGCGGGCAGGTACGCAGGGAAGCCATGCCGTCGCACTTGAAGCAGTAGAAGGTCCAGTCGATCTTCATGGGCTTGCAGAGCAGAGCCTTACCGGGCACTTCGCAGGCTTCTTCGAAGGTCGCGTAGGGGATCTGGTCGAAGATTTCCTGAGCCTCGAACAGGCCGTAGAAGTCGCCAACGCCAGCGTGGTCGCGGCCGATGATCATGTGGGACACGCCGTAGTTCTGGCGGAAGGTCGCGTGGAGCAGGGCTTCACGGGGACCGGCGTAGCGCATGTCGAGGGGGTAGCCACCGTTGATGACGTTTTCTTTCACGAAGTACTGGTCGATCAGCGTCTGGATGCACTGGATGCGGACGTCAGCCGGGATGTCGCCGGGCTTCAGGTTACCGATCAGGGAGTGGATGATGACGCCGTCGCAGACTTCCACAGCGATCTTCGCGAGGAATTCGTGGGAGCGGTGCATGGGGTTACGCAGCTGCAGGGCAGCAACACGGCTCCAGCCGCGCTCTTCGAACATTTCGCGGGTCTCGGCGGGGGTCAGGTACACGCCGGGGAAGCGGTCGCGGTAGTCGCCCTCGGAGAGGACTTTCACGGAACCGGCGAGGTTGAACTTGCCCTGAGACATAACCATCTTGACGCCGGGGTGGTCTTCGAGAGCGAGGTCCCAGAAGCGCTCGGAATCTTCGCCGTGGCCCTTGAAGACCAGCTCGCATTCCCACTTCTTTTCGTCGTCGGACAGCTCGTACTTTTCTTCGACCTTCATGGTGGCGTAGACGACGCCGTCTTTCACGAGGGCGATTTCGTCGCCAGCGGCAACGTTTTCGTCGTTGGTGTCACACACGACGGGAACGGGCCAGAAGGTGCCGTCGGAGAGGGTCATCTTTTCGCAGACGCTCTTCCAGTCGGCCTTGCCCATGAAGCCGTCGAGGGGAGAGAAGCCGCCGATTCCCAGCATGATCAGGTCGCCCTTCACGCGGTTGGAGATCTCGACTTTCTTGAGGCCTTCGGCCTTCTTCATCTCGGCTTCGAGTTCAGCGCCTTCCAGCAGGCAGCAAACCAGGCCCTTACCACCATGAGGGGGGAGCAGTTTGGACATCTCGGGACTCCTTTACGAATAGTTAGTAGAAAATTTCACAATCCCAGCCTTAGTCTTCAAGCGGTCGTCCCTGTTTTCCACCCGTCAGCCGGGAGACACAACCGTGTACAGGGCGGCCGGACTTTCCAAAAAGCTTTGCATGAAGCCCGTCCGTTGGGGTTTGTGAAAAAAATGCGCAAATGTCAAGTACCCCCTAACGAGGAGAATCGATCTTTTTGCAGTTCAAAGGGGCTAAAACGCCACACAGGCGCCATTTTGCCCTTTTTTCAGCTTCTTGGAGTTTTAATCCGGGGTTGCTGAAAACGATGGGCATACGCTAAGTGTTTTTTTCACGAATGGCGATGAAAAAATTTCGATATAGCCGAAACGAACGGATCTCGGCTCAGGTCAGTCGTTGTTCTCTTATAGAAATAGGCCACGATAGCTTGCAATGAAAAATCAATAAATGTATAGCTTTCGATGCCTTTACAAATTCCCCTGTATCCCCATTGGGAAAAGGGGAGGAAGTTAGGGAAGGCCGCCGATTTAGGCACCAATGGCCGCGCTTGATATATAATTCACTTTCGTCTTGACAGGGGGTAGCCCCCTTGCTAGACAGACCTTGCTTGTTCATTCCATCACAAGCACCGGAAAAGGCTCTGATCCCCGGCGTTTGGACAAAGGTGGAAGCCCCGAAGGGCGCAGGCTTGAGACGCGAAAGCGCCCCACCACACGAGTGGGATGGCTCTCTGAATTTGCTCGGCACCATACGCGGTTTATCCCGCGAAAAAGGTGTCAAGATACCGAAAAAAACGAGACGGCTTGGTGTCATCTCGGTTTTTCATTCTCCATCTGCTCGTGGTGGGGATGTTTTTGGAATGGTTGTTATTTCAACCCTAATTTGTTGGAGGATTCACTATGCCTACTTATGTTGATCCCTCAAAGTGCGATGGATGCAAGGGCGGCGAAAAGACCGCGTGCATGTACATCTGCCCCAACGACCTGATGATCCTCGATCCCGAGGAGATGAAGGCCTTCAACCAGGAACCCGAAGCCTGCTGGGAGTGCTACTCCTGTGTGAAGATTTGCCCCCAGGGCGCTATCACCGCACGTCCCTACGCTGACTTTGCTCCCATGGGCGGTACCTCCATTCCGCTGCGTTCCTCCGAGGACATCATGTGGACCATTAAGTTCCGTAATGGTTCCGTGAAGCGCTTCAAATTCCCCATCCGTACCACTCCTGAAGGCTCCATCAAGCCCTTCGAAGGCAAGCCTGAGCCCGGCGACCTGGACAGCGAGCTGCTCTTCACCGAGACGGAACTCGTTGCCCCCAAGGAAGCCCTCGGCAAGAAGTTCGACGTGGCTGATGCTGACAAGACTTGGACCGTCAAGGACGTCCTGTAGTCTGATTCAAGTGCGTTACGCGCTGTCTCACGCATTAAGACATTAAGCTTAAGGAGCACGACAATGCCGATGATTCCCAGTAAAGAAGAGCCTCGTGGTATCGCTCTGGCCGAGCCGACCATTGAGGAACATGATGTAGATATTCTCCTCGTTGGTGGTGGTATGGGCAACTGCGGTGTTGCTTGGGAAGCCGTTGCTTGGGCTAACAAGTACGCCCCCGAAGCCAAGATCCTGCTGCTGGACAAAGCCTCCCTCGAGCGTTCCGGCGCCGTTGCGCAGGGCCTGTCCGCCATCAATACCTACCTCGGCGAGAACGACGCTGACGACTACGTCCGCATGGTCCGTACCGACCTGATGGGCCTGGTCCGCGAAGACCTGATCTTCGACCTCGGCCGCCACGTTGACGACTCCGTCCACCACTTCGAAGAGTGGGGCCTGCCCGTATGGTGCAAGGACGACAACGACAAGAACCTTGACGGCGCTGCCGCCAAGGCCGCTGGCAAGTCCCTGCGTACCGGCGCTAAGCCCGTGCGTTCCGGCCGCTGGCAGATGATGATCAACGGTGAGTCCTACAAGTGCATCGTTGCTGAAGCTGCCAAGAATGCCCTCGGCGAAGAGCGCTACATGGAGCGTATCTTTGTTGTTAAGATGCTCCTCGACGCCAATGAGCCCAACCGCATCGCCGGTGCTGTTGCTCTGGACGCTCGTGACAACAAGGTGCACATCTTCAAGTGCAACGCTGCTGTTGTTGCTTGTGGCGGCGCGGTGAACATCTACCGCCCCCGCTCCACTGGTGAAGGCATGGGCCGTGCTTGGTACCCCGTCTGGAATGCTGGCTCCACCTACACCATGTGTGCTCAGGTTGGCGCTGAAATGACCATGATGGAAAACCGCTTCGTCCCCGCCCGCTTCAAGGACGGTTACGGTCCGGTTGGCGCTTGGTTCCTGCTCTTCAAGGCGAAGGCCACCAACTACAAGGGCGAAGACTACTGCGAAACCAACCGCGCCATGCTGAAGCCCTACGAGGATCGCGGCTACGCCAAGGGCCATGTCATCCCGACTTGCCTGCGTAACCACATGATGCTCCGCGAGATGCGTGAAGGCCGCGGCCCGATCTTCATGGACACGAAGACTGCCCTGCAGAACTCCTTCGCGACCATGTCCCCGGCCGAGCAGAAGCACCTCGAAGCTGAAGCTTGGGAAGACTTCCTCGACATGTGCGTTGGTCAGGCCAACCTCTGGGCTGCCATGAACTGCGCTCCTGAGGAACGCGGCTCCGAGATCATGCCCACCGAGCCTTACCTGCTCGGCTCCCACTCCGGTTGCTGCGGCATCTGGACTTCCGGCCCCGACGAAGAATGGGTGCCCGAGGACTACAAGGTCCGCGCCGACAACGGCAAGATCTACAACCGTATGACCACCGTCAACGGCCTGTTCACCTGCGCTGACGGCGTTGGCGCCTCCGGTCACAAGTTCTCCTCCGGTGCTCACGCTGAAGGCCGCATCGTCGGTAAGCAGATGGTTCGCTGGTACCTCGATCACAAGGACTTCAAGCCCACCATCAAGGAAAGCTCTGAAGACCTGAAGAAGGAGATCTACCGCCCGTACTACAACTACGAGGCTGGCAAGGGCGCTTCCACCGACCCGGTTGTGAACCCCGAGTACATCTCCCCCAAGAACTTCATGATGCGCCTCGTCAAGGCCACCGACGAGTACGGCGGCGGTGTGGGCACCTACTACACCACCTCCGAGGCTCTTCTCGACACCGGCTTCTGGCTGCTCGAGATGATGGAAGAAGACTCCATGAAGCTGGCTGCTCGTGACCTCCACGAACTGCTCCGCTGCTGGGAGAACTACCACCGCCTGTGGACCGTCCGTCTGCACATGCAGCACATCCGGTTCCGCGAAGAAACCCGCTACCCCGGTTTCTACTACCGCGGCGACTTCCTGGGCCTGGACGATGGCAAGTGGAAGTGCTTCGTGAACTCCAAGTACGCTCCTGAGAAGAAGGAACCGACTGTGTTCAAGAAGCCCTAGTACCAGATCATCCCCGACTAAACACTACTGAAACGGCGGCCGCAGGTACTGCCTGCGGCCGCCTGCTCAGAAAAATGGTCTAAGCCTGAGCAGCAGTGAAAGAGTTCATTGTTCAGGGTTAGGCCATTTTTCAAACTGGCCCGAACCTGATTTCGTAGGGAGGATTGAAATGCCAAACAACAGCGTGCTCGTTGTCGGTGGCGGGTTCAGCGGCATAACGGCCGCCCTTGAAGCCGCAGAAGTCGGCCACGAGGTCTTTCTTGTAGAGAAGACGCCGTTCCTGGGCGGACGCGTTTCTCAGCTCAACAAGTACTTTCCCAAGCTCTGCCCGCCTTCCTGCGGGCTGGAAATTCAGTTCCAGCGCATCAAGAAAAACCCCTTGGTCAATATTTTTACTCTGGCGGAAGTGGTTTCCGTTACTGGCTCCAAGGGTGACTACAAAGTCACGTTGAAGATCAAGCCCCGTTACACGACCCCCAATAGTGTCGATCTTACGGCGGCCGCCAAGGAACTGTCCGGATCCACCGAAAGCGAATTCGAGTTCGGCATGGGCAACCGCAAGGCTCTGCACATTGACATGCCCTTCGCCTACCCCAGCCGCTACGTCCTGGAAAAGGACGAGTGCTCGAGTAACGAGCTGAAAGAACTTGCTGATGTTGAAGGTGTAAACTTGGACGATGCCGAGAAGACCGTCGAAATTAGCGTCGGTTCCATCGTTGTCGCCACCGGTTGGAAGCCCTACGACGTGACCAACTTGACCAACCTCGGCGCCGGGGAGATCACCAACTGCGTATCCAACATGCAGATGGAACGTCTCGCCTCTCCCAACGGCCCGACCTCCGGCCAGATTGTCCGGCCTTCCGACGGCAAGGCGCCCAAACGCATCGCGTTTGTCCAGTGCGCCGGTTCCCGCGACGAGAACCACCTCAACTACTGTTCCTACATTTGCTGCATGGCGTCCCTGAAGCAGGCGACCTATGTCCGCGACACGAACCCGGACTGCGAAGTCTTTATCTATTACATCGACCTTCGCACCCCCGACCGTTACCAGAAATTCCGCGACCGCGTGATGCAGGATGAGCACATCCACACCATCAAGGGCAAAGTCGCCGAAGCTGCCGACGGTGAAAATGGTTCCGTGGTGCTGACTGTGGAAAATGCCATCGCCGGCACCAAGACCCGCGAAGAATTCGACATGGTCG
This sequence comes from Desulfobaculum sp., assembly GCF_054921475.1. Lineage (NCBI taxonomy): Bacteria > Pseudomonadati > Thermodesulfobacteriota > Desulfovibrionia > Desulfovibrionales > Desulfovibrionaceae > Desulfobaculum > Desulfobaculum sp. Next base: position 5,867 of record NZ_JBUDSW010000115.1, read on the forward strand.
TACTGGCAACCGGCATGCAGCCCACCCTGTCCGAGGAGCAGCTGCCCTTTGATGTTTCCGTTGACGAAGACGGCTTTGCCTCTGGCAATGCAGAAAAAGGCATCTTCGTTGCCGGCTGCGCCAAAAAGCCGCTTGACGTCATGAAATCTGCTCAGTCTGGAACCGGGGCCGCGATGAAGGCGATCCAGACGGTGAGAGGGAGGTAGTATACAATGGCCGAAAAAATTGGAGTCTATTTCGACGAATCCAGCGTCGGACCATACCTCAACATTGAGGAGCTGGTCGAGTACGTGAAGACCCGCTGGAGTACCCAGTGTCCTGTCGTCGCCGCTCACCCGGTTCTGCCCGGTGAAGAAGGCGTCAAGATGATTAAGTCCGACATCGACGCCGGGACCATCGACTCCGTTCTGATCTGCGGTTCGTCCCCCCGAGTTGACTGGGAATTCTTTGACTTTGGCAAAAATGTGCTGGTCGAGCGCGTCAACCTCCGCGAGCAGTGCGGCATGTGCTGCCCCGATGATGCGGAAGCCGACGCCAAGTCCCTCATGGCCAAAGACTACATTAATATGGGTGTCATCAAGCTCCAGAAGACCACCATTCCAGAGCCTGCAAAGATTGACACCATCAAGACCGTTCTCGTCGTTGGTGGCGGTTGGACTGGCCTGAACGCAGCGCTGCACGCAGCCCGCGCTGGCTACGACACCGTGCTCATCGAAAAAGAGAGCGAGCTGGGTGGGCATGCGGCCAAGCTGCACAAGACCATCCCCCTGATGCACCCCTACACCGAAGCGCACGACACCGGCATTGAAAAGCTCATCGCCGATGTGCAGGCCGAGAGCCGCATCAAGGTGCTGACCGGCACCACGCTGGCCTCCCTTGAAGGTGCGCCCGGTGCCTACACCGCCAAGTTCACCGGCGGCAAGGAAGAGAAGATCGGCGCCGTTGTCCTGGCCGCTGGCTGGGTGCCGCAGGATCCTTCCATCCTCGCTCCCCTCGGCTACGGCACCTTCACCAACGTGGTCACCACGTGGGACGTGGAAGAAATGGCCAAGAAGGGCCAGCTCCTGCGCCCCTCCGACGGCAAGCCCGCCAAGCGTGTGGCTTTCCTGCTGAACACCGAGAAGGCCGAGCCCGAGACCCTCTATCAGCCCAAGACGGAAGAAGACATTCAGGCTGAAGCCGCAGCTGCGGAAGAGGGTGAAGAAGCCGATCCCGCCGTCATCGTCCACAAGGACCTCGAAAGCGACCGCCATCTGCCGTACTCCAGCGCCGTCAACTCCGTTGTGGCTCTGAAAGAAGCTGGCTACGTCACCGAGCAGTATGAAGACGGTCAGGCCTACATCATCTACAAGGACATGATGGTTCAGGGTATCCACGAGAAGTACTACAAGGCTGCTCAGGATAATCCCGGTGTGATGATGACCAAGGGCGGCATCTCTTCCGTCAAGGAAGACGCCGACGGCAGCCTGCTGATCACCGTGACCAACAACCTGCTTGGCTACGACTTCGAAGTGAAAGCCGACATGGTCGTCGTGCCCACCGGCATCGTCCCGACCACGGCCAAAGATCCCATCATGCAGTTCGCCTACCGTCAGGGTCCGGCGTTCCCGGATCTGGACCTCTTCGACGGCTTCTGCGACTCCAACTACATCTGCTTCCCGTACGAGACCCGCCGTACCGGTGTGTACGCCGCTGGTAGCGTCCGTCAGCCCATGCTTATGGATACTGCAGAAGAAGATGCCGCGGGCGCAGCCCTCAAGGCCATCCAGTGCATCGAATCCGTGAATCACGGCGTGTCCGTGCATCCGCGCTCCGGTGACTTGACGTACCCCGTCTTCAACTTCGTGCGCTGCACCCAGTGCAAACGCTGCACGGAAGAGTGCCCCTTCGGCGCCCTTGACGACGACGAAACCGGTACGCCGAAGCCGAATCCCACGCGTTGCCGCCGTTGCGGTACCTGCATGGGTGCCTGCCCCGAGCGCGTTATCAGCTTCGACAACTACAACATCGACCAGATTGGTTCCATGATTAAGGCCATCAACGTGCCTGACGACATGGAAGCTGACGGTCCCCGCATCGTTGTGCTCGCCTGTGAGAACGACGCCTACCCGGCGCTCGACATGGCGGCCATGCGCGGCAAGAAGTGGAGCCAGTACGTTCGCATCCTTCCCGTGCGCTGCCTCGGTTCCGTCAACGCGATCTGGGTGGCAGATGCCATGTCCAAGGGCGTGGACGGCGTGATGATGCTGGGCTGCAAGTACGGTGACGACTACCAGTGCCACTTCGTGAAAGGCTCGGAGATCTGCAATCGCCGTAAGGAAAACATCGCCGAGACCCTTGAGCGCCTTGGTGTTGAGCCGGACCGCGTCGAGCAGTATCAGGTCGCCATCGACGAGTACGATCAGGTGCCTGGAATGATCGAAGAATTCCAGAACATGATTCTGGAGAAGGGCCCCAACCCGTTCAAGGGCTTCTAGGAGGAGATAGTCATGTCGAAAGCTGTTCGGATTGAACCCGATGTGCAGTTCATTAAAGAACTGCAGTCGGTAGGGGGAGACACCCTCAAGAAGTGCTATCAGTGCGCCACATGCTCAGTGGCCTGCCCGCTGGCGCCCGCAGATGCGCCATACCCGCGCAAGGAAATGGTGTGGGCACAGTGGGGCCTCAAGGACAAGCTGGTCAACGACATCGACATCTGGCTCTGCCATAACTGCGGCACCTGTTCCGACCTGTGCCCCCGTGGCGCAAAGCCGGGCGACCTGCTTTCCGCCCTGCGCAACATGGCATACAAGAACCTTGTCGAGCCCAAGATCATCGGCACCTGGATGAGCTCCTCCAAGTACCTGCCCATCCTCATCGCCATCCCGGCCCTGCTGTGGCTGTTCGTGTGGTCCCTGACCACCGGCCTCAGCATCCCCAGCGGTGAGATCGTCTTTGGTAAGGTCTTCCCCGGAGACTACACCATCGACCCCATCATGGCGTTGACCTTCTTCTTTATGGTCTTCAGCTTTGTGATTGGCAGTTCCAAGCTCATCAAGTCCTTCCAGTCGACGCCAGGTACCCTCTTTGTCGGCCAGTATGACAAGCCCAGCGTGTGGGCGTGCATCAAGGACGTTCTCGTGAACGAGATCGGCCAGCACTCCAACTTCACCAGCTGCGGCGAAGAAACCGAGGCCGATAAGGAAAAGTTCAAGGGCCATCTGCTGCTGTTCTACAGCTTCGTTGCCCTCGCTATCGTTACCGGTATCATCGCGTTCTGCCACTGGGGTGGCAAGGTCGTTGAGTTCATCGCTCCCGCCGGTCATACGCCGCTGCCGCTGTGGGCTCCGCATAAACTGCTGGCCAACGTTGGCGCCGTGATGATGATCGTCGGCCTGACGCTCCTGACCCGTCGCCGCATGAACCAGAACGAAGAGACGACCAAGTCGTCCTACTATGACTGGTTCCTGCTGGGTGTCATCTGGGCCGTAGGCCTCACCGGCATCTTCAGCGAACTGCTCAGGCTGGCCGACGTGGCGTCCCTCGCTTACCCGATGTATTACTTGCATCTGGTGTCCGTGTGGATGCTCTTCGCCTACTTGCCCTGGTCCAAACTGGGTCACGTCGTGTACCGCTCCGTGGCTCTCGTGTACGCCAGGTACATCGGTCGAGTGCCCCTGAGCTAAGCTCGGTGCAAAACAGGACTTAACCCAGAAAGACGACTTTCCTCACATAAGGAGGCTATCATGGCTGAGAGCGTAGACCGCAAGGTTTTCCCCATGTCCACCTTCGCCGCGTACCTCACCGGTGAAGAGTATGATGCCAATCGTGCCGGCATCCGTGAAATGCTGGCGTACATGACCCAGATGGATATCGATCCCACGTCCGAGCCGTTCGCCGCGGCCATTGCTAAAGCGTGGATCTACGAGCAGAACCCCGAGCTGACCGGCATTAAAGGCAATGCCGAAAAGTTTGGCGCTCACGTGTCCCTGCTGCCCCTGCCGGAAGAGACTTCCAACATGCTCTCCTCCGTCGTGAGCCAGCTCAAGGACACCCAGGAGAAGAACAAGGAGCAGGCCTCCAAGATCTCCTCGCTGGAAAAAGAGCTCGCCGAGACCAAGGCCAAGCTGAAAGACGCCGAAGCCAAGGTCACCACCTACGAGGCTCAGCTCGGTGAAGGCGAAAAGAAACTGCAGGTTTCCGAAGGCAAAATCGATTCCTACACCGGCAAGGTCGACGACCTGCTGGCTAAGATCGAAGAAGTCATCAAGCACGGTGTGGTCACCGCTGCCGCTGGTGAAGGCGCAGCCGCTGCCGCCGACGCCGGTGCAGACGCTGGCGCAACCGATTCCCCCGGTGAAGTCTCCGCCGACTTCGGCTTCGGCACCGACTCCTCCGACGACGGTGGCGGCTTCGGTTTCTAAACCGGACCCCATCACGCAGAAATGCACCCAAGCCCGGACCGCTCGCGGTCCGGGCTTTTTCTATGGCAGAGCGGGCCCTGCGCTGGAAGGAGGAGGTGACTTGACTCGGAGCTGACTCGTGGCCTGTTTGGGAGGAGCAGGGCGGGGAGCCAGAGGATGCAGGGAACAGGGCGTGCGTTGCCGGGTGGGGGAGCGGAGAGGTTGTGTCTCCGACGGCTCAAGGGCCGCGGGCCCTTGAGAATCCCATGAGCGCACAGGCCGGATGCCATTTAAGGGGCCAGTCGTCACCCCTGACAACTCCGCGTTTTGAGATGGGACGAAGAATGGTTTTGGGGGAGGGAGCAGGGGCCTCTGCACGAAGTGCGTTGGGGCAAGGAGGCGTATGAGACAGTTCTTCTGGATGACGAAATTGAATAGGCGGAGACTTTGCTGAGCTTGTCATGTGTGCCGGGCGGGGGAGTGGAGTGGTTTTGTCTCCGACGGCTCAAGGGCAAGGCCCTTGTATATTGACCCCTGATCCAAAGGCGGAGAAAAAAGAAAGCCGCCTCCATGAATGGCATGAAGGCGGCTGTTGCGGCAGACCGTAGGCCCTTGAGTTACGAGCTCGTTCTTAAGCTGGGTCGCCGCAATATGTAGTACAAA
>NZ_JBUDSW010000116.1:0-10910 GCF_054921475.1 Desulfobaculum sp.
GGTTGGCGGTGAGCTGGACCCCGGCGGCAAAGACCGGCGCGGCCACACCCTTGGCGATGAAGTTGAAAGCGCGCAGGCGGATGGTTCCGCCCCTCCCCTCTGCCGCCGCGCCGTCCTGCAGGGCAATGCCTGAGCGCATGCGCGCAATGGGGCTGTGGCGGCGCATGGTGATGCCGCAGATGCCGGGAAGCGACCCGGAAAGGGCAAGCGTGCTGCCGGCGGCGACCTCGGCGGTGTCGATATCATCCACGGGGTGGCCTTCGAGAAACACGGTGCTGATGTCGCGGTCCACGTAGTCTGCGGGGATGTGCAGGTGCTGGGTCAGCAGGGTGCGGACCGTCATGGGCTGTGGCAGGGCGATGTCCACGCCCTCTTGCAGGAGGAGGTGCAGGGACGCCGCGTGCCCCGGCGCGAGGCGGACGGCTATTTCCCCGGAAATATCACCGGAACCGGGCTGGGGTGAAATCTTTGGAACGGATTGCAAAATTTTCCTCCGCGCTTCTGTTGGGATTGGTTCGTCTTGGTTATTTTGTGGCGCTTCAATCCGGAGAACAGAATAAACTGTCTTGCAGGAACTGTATGTAACAACAATGCAGTTTTCTATGATTTTGACAATGTATTCAGTTGGTCATAGACGATATGAAGTTTGAAGCATTGAAGCAACAGTTTATCGAGCTGCAAACTGGAGGAAAGCACGATGAAAATTTTGCGTATCAACACTCGCGAGCGTACGTACAAGTACGAGGATATGGGGGAATATGCAGGTCTTGGAGGCCGCGCCCTCACGTCCCGCATTGTGCGTAAAGAGGTTCCGGCCGACGCTCACGCCCTCTCTGCCGACAACAAGCTCATTTTTGCCCCCGGACTGCTGTCCGGCACCATGGCCGCCAACTCCGGCCGCATCTCCGTTGGCGCCAAGTCCCCGCTGACGGGCTCCATCAAGGAGTCCAACTCCGGCGGCATGCTGTCCCAGAAGCTGGCCAAGCTGGGCCTCGCCGCTGTTGTGCTGGAGGACAAGCCCGAAAAGGACGCTCCCTTCACCGCCATCCGCATCACCAAGGACGGCGTGGAATTCTCCGACGCCCCGGACCGTGAAGGCAAGGACAACTACGCGTACCAGAAGGTGCTGGACGAGGCCTTTGGCGGCAAAGCCACCGTGGCCCTCATCGGTACCGCCGGCGAGCAGTGCCTGCAGGCGTCCACCATTCAGTTTACCGACCCCTTCGGCAACCCCGCACGCTCCGCTGGCCGTGGCGGCATGGGCGCTGTGATGGGCTCCAAGCGCGTGCGCTGCATCGCTGTGGACAACTCCGGCGCCAAGGGCATTGAATACGCCGACAAGGACGCGTTCAAGGCCGCCAACAAGCGCTGGACCGAAATCCTCAAGACCCACCCGGTTACCGGTCAGGGCCTTGCCGGATTCGGCACCGCCATCCTCGTGAACATCATCAACGAAGCTGGCGCACTGCCCACCAAGAACTTCCGCAGCGGCCAGTACGAGCACGCCGCAGATGTGTCCGGCGAAAAGATGTCCGAACTCATCGAAAAGCGCGGCGGCAAGGTACACGAAGGCTGTCACCCCGGCTGCGTGATGCAGTGCTCCCAGCGCTACGTGGATGAAAAGGGCGAATACGTGACCTCCGGCTTTGAGTACGAGACCCTGTGGGGCTTTGGTCCCAACGGCCTTGTGCACGATATCGACCTCATCGCCGAAATGGACCGCGTTTGCGACGAAAAGGGCATCGACACCATCGAGATGGCCAACGCCGTGACCATGGCCATGGAAGGCGGCCTCATCGAGTGGGGCGATGGCCCCGCCGCCAAGGCGCTGCTGGAAAAGGTCGGCACTGACGACCCGCTGGGCCGCATCATCGGCAACGGCACGGGCTCCACTGCCGCCGCCTTTGGCGTGGACCGCGTGCCCACCGTCAAGAATCAGGCCCTGCCCGCCTACGACCCCCGCGCGGTCAAGGGTGTTGGCGTCACCTACGCCACCAACCCCATGGGCGGCGACCACACCGCCGGCTACGCCGTGTGTCAGAACGTCCTCAAAGTGGGCGGCGATGTGGACGGCATGAAGGACGACGGCAACGTTGAGCTGTCCAAGAACCTTCAGGTGGCCACCGCGTCCATCGACTCCACCGGCATGTGCCTGTTTGTGGCCTTTGCCGTGCTGGATACTCCGGACGCCATGCAGGTGCTGTGCGACCTGCTCAACGCCCGCTACGGCGGCAACATCACGCCGGACGACGCCCTCGCCCTTGGCGTGCAGACCCTGAAGGACGAGCACTCCTTCAACGCCGACGCCGGCTTTACCAAGCACGACGACCAGCTCCCCCGCTGGTTCAAGGAGGCCCTGCCGCCCCACAACGTGACGTGGGACTACTCCGAAGAGGACCTGCAGGCCGCCAAGACCTTCTAAGGTCGCTCCAATTCCCGCGCAGTACGACAGCGCCCCCGTTCGGCTCTTCCGGACGGGGGCGCTTTGTCTTGGGTAGTGATGGCGCCGCTGAGGGCGCGGCGTGTGGCCGTGGATGGTGCGCAGTGTGGCCGTGGATGGTGCGCAGGGCGGCGATGGGAGGCGGTGCCACGTGGGGCGGCAGGGGCTTCGGCGTCTGTGCCGTGTTGCGCCGGTGGGGCCTGTCGGGACCACGGGGCTTCCCCTGCGGCTAGTAGAACAGCGGCAGCAGGTTGCGCGTCAGGTTCATGGCGATGCACCAGCCCAGCAGGGTGGAGATTTCGCCCCAGATGACGGCCGCGCCCAAAAAGTCGCCGTTCATGCCGCCGTGGGTGCGGGCCAGCAGGGCCATTTCCATAATGCCCAGTCCGGCCAGCAGGGCGGTGGGAAGCAGGAAAATAAGGGGCTGGACAAACAGCGCGGCACACAGCGTCTGGATGATGACAAGGAGCACAATGGGCGTGGTTGCGCCGCTCAGAAACAGCCGCCCCTGTCCGTCGCGGGTGAGGTGGCGGCCGGTGTAGGCCGTGCATACGGAGACGGTGCGGCCCATGATGAAGGCAAACACCACCACGCCATACGCCTGCGCGGCCAGCGCCTGATGCAGCAGAATGATTTGTCCCGCAATGCCCATGACCATGGCAAGAACGCCAAAGGCGCCGTTGCGGCTGTCCTTGACGATGGTCCAGAAGCGTTCGCCGCGCGCGCCGCTGCCCCAGCCGTCAAAGAGGTCGGCCCAGCCGTCCCAGTGCAGGGCGCGGGTCAGGGTCAGGGAGCCGCCAACCACCAGCCACGCCTGCACCCACGGCTGACCGCCAAGAACGCCAAGGGCAAAGGGCAGGGTGACAATGGTGCCGATGATCAGCCCAATAACGGGAAACCACCCGATGGTGGCGGCAACGGTTTTTTCATCATAAATGCGGGCGGGGCCGAGGCGGGTCATGAAGCTGAGGGATGCGAGAAACGAGGTGAAAAAGAGCATTACAGCCTTTGCGCGGCGGCGAGGGTTATGGTGGTGCCGCATGTGGCGGCCAAAAGACGGGCGGCGGAGGCCTGATTCATGGACAGTTCAAGGTAGCCCTGACTGCCTTCAAGCAGGCCCATGCTGCCAAGGGGCAGGTCCGCGTAGGTGCGGCAGCAGGTGACGGCGCCTGTGCGGCCCTTGGCGGACAGGGCAAGCCCTTCCCAGTGGCACAGACGGTCCAGCCACTCGCGGGCCGGCAGGTTCAGAATGCAGTTGCCGAAGCGGTCCACGTGCAGGACCGTGGCGGTGACGGCGGCGTTGTCGTCCTCAAGGCGGGGCCTTGCCCAGTCCAGCGTGACAAGGTCGTCTGGTGCCATTTCCGGGCCGAGGGATTCCGCCTCCGCTCCCTGCGCCAATTGCGCGGCAAGGGGGGCGAAGACGTCGCGCCCGTGGAAGGTGGCACTGACGGTGCGCGGGGAGTGCATGTGCACGGACAGGTCAAACACGCGCACAGGCCCGCCGCTGCCAAGCACAAGGCTGGCAAGGCCGTTGTCCGGGGCGATGATGGATTGCCCGTCCTTTTCAAGGAGAACAATCCCCCGCGTGGTGCCAACCCCCGGGTCCACCACGGCGGCGAACACCGTCCCCTCGGGAAAGTGCCGCCTGCTGGCGTTCAGGAAGAATCCCCCCTGCGCCAAGTTGAACGGCTCCACCCCGTGGCTGATGTCCACGATGCGGGCGTCCGGCACAAGGGACAGAATGCGGCCTTTCATCTGGGCGACGTACGGGTCGCCCAGACCAAAGTCCGTCAGCAGGGCGATGGGGGCGGGTGTCCTCGCGGTCATGCTAATAGACCTTCCGTCTGGAGAATTTGCGGCCAATGACGTTCATGGGGCTCTCCACAATGGTGAAGGCGTCCGGGTCAATGGCGTAGATGGCTTGTTCCAGCCGCTTGACTTGGATGTTGAACACCACGGTCAGCAGCACGCTCTTGGGCCTGCCGGAGTAGGCGCCGCGTCCGTCGAGGAAGGTGGCGCCCCGGTGCAGGTCGCGCATGATGGCGGCGGCGATTTCTTCGGTCTTGTCCGAGATGATGAAGACCATCTTGCGCTGATGGAACAGCCCAAGGACGTATTCCATAATCTGCGCGGCAATGAACACCGTGGACAGCGAGTACAGCACAAGGTCCACCTTCATGAACAGCATGCTGACCACAAACAGCGCCAGATTGAAGCCAAACGTCACCGCGCCTATGCGCAGATTGTACTTCTGATTGATGGCGACGGCAATGATGTCCGTACCGCCCGTGGACCCCAGCGAGCGAAAGGTGATGCCGAGGCCGGTGCCAAAGGTGGCTCCGGCGGCAATGGCGGCCAGCCACGGGTCGTGCACCGGCAGTTGCCATGGAATAAGCTCCATGAACACCACAACGGACATGGCCCCATACAGGCTGTACAGGAAAAAGCGGCGGCTGACGCCAAACCAGCCAAAGAGGAAAATGGGGGCGTTGAGCAGAAACAGCCATTGCCCCGGCGAGAGCTTGTCCGTCAGGTAGTACAGCAGCAGGCCAAGGCCGGACATGCCGCCGGAGATAAACCCGTGCGGTAGGGCGATGGCTTTGATGCCAAAGGCAAAGATGCCCGTTCCTATGGTGATGAGAGCAAGATTCCACGGTACAGAGTATGTGAAGTCGCGCATGGCCCCTCCCAGGGCTGTTCGCGGCAGGTTTGAAGGCGGCCGCGTTTGGCTTCCCTTTGCCAGTATTTTGCACGAATTGGAAGCCTGATTCCACCCGTCAGAGCCCGGCGCGCGTGCGTTCGCGAAAAAACGCCCCCAGCAACGGCAAAGCGCCCCGCCTCCACAACGGAGACGGGGCGCCCATTCGGTCTTGAGCCAGTGTGCCAAAAAGCGGGCGTGGGCCGCGCTTAGTAGCGGTAGTGGTCGGCCTTGAAGGGGCCATCCACGGGAACGCCGATGTAGTCGGCCTGTTCCTTGGTCAGGGTGTCGAGCTTCACGCCCAGACGGTCAAGGTGCAGGCGCGCCACTTCTTCGTCCAGACGCTTGGGCAGAACCATGACCTGCGGCTCGTAGTCGTTCTTGGCGAGGTCAATCTGCGCCAGAGCCTGGTTGGTGAAGCTGTTGGACATAACGAAGGAGGGGTGGCCCGTGGCGCAGCCAAGGTTCACCAGACGGCCTTCGGCCAGAACGATGACGCTCTTGCCGGACTTCATGGTCCACTTGTCCACCTGCGGCTTGATGACGGTGCGGGTGCATTCCGGGTTGTCCTCAAGGTAGGTCATTTCGATTTCGCTATCGAAGTGGCCGATGTTGCAGATGATGGCCTCGTCCTTCATGTTTTCCATGTGCTCGCCGCGGATGACGTGGTAGTTGCCCGTGGCGGTGACGAAGATGTCGCCCATGGCGGCGGCTTCGTCCATGGTGGTGACTTCAAAGCCTTCCATGGCGGCCTGCAGCGCGCAGATGGGGTCAATTTCGGTGACGATGACGCGCGCGCCAAAGCCGCGCATGGACTGGGCGCAGCCCTTGCCCACGTCGCCGTAGCCGATGACGACCACAACCTTACCGGCAATCATGATGTCGGTGGCGCGCTTGATGCCGTCGGCCAAGGACTCGCGGCAGCCGTAGAGATTGTCGAACTTGGACTTGGTCACGGCGTCGTTGACGTTGAAGGCCGGGAACAGCAGTTCGCCGGACTTCTGCATCTGGTAGAGGCGATGCACGCCGGTGGTGGTCTCCTCGGAGACGCCGCGCACCTTCTTGGCGATTTCGGTCCACTTGGTGGGGGTGGCTTCGTAGCTGGCGGCCAGTCGGCTCATGACCACGGCGAATTCCTTGTTGTCCACCTTCTGCTCCAGAACGGAGGGGGCCTTTTCGACCTTCACGCCCTGATGGATGAGCAGGGTGGCGTCGCCGCCGTCGTCCACGATGAGGTCCGGGCCGGAGCCGTCGGGCCAGGTGAGGGCCATTTCCGTGCACCACCAGTATTCCTCAAGGGATTCGCCCTTCCAGGCAAACACCTTGGCCATGCCGGAGTCGGCAATGGCGGCGGCGGCGTGGTCCTGCGTGGAGAAAATGTTGCACGATGCCCAGCGGATGTCCGCGCCCAGTGCGTGCAGGCACTTGATGAGCATGGCGGTCTGGATGGTCATGTGCAGGGAGCCGGTGACTTTCAGGCCCTTCAGGGGCTTTTCGTCGCCGTACTTCTCAATAAGGGCCATCAGGCCGGGAACTTCGCGCTCGGAGAGCTGCATTTCCTTGTAGCCAAAATCGGCTTCGGCAATGTCCTTGACCTTGTAAGGAAGGGTCAGGTCCAGCGGCTGTACGTCTGCCATGGTTCTTTCCTCCGGGAAATTAGTGTTTTGCCGCCTCGAACACCCGAAGCCGCAGCCCCGATGGAAGTTCGAACCGGTCTTCGTTGACGATGGAAAATCCTACTTTCTCCAGCCATGCCCGGACATCGCCGGGGGCAAAGCCCAGCCATCTGTCGCCGGACTCGGTGCGCATGGCCTCCACCTCGTGCTTGTCAAAGTCCGCAAGGACAAAGCGTCCGCCGCCGTGCAGGGCGCGGTAGGCCTCGCCAATGCCCTCGCGCGGGGAGGCCAAATGGTGCAGAGAAAGACACATTACCGCAAAATCCGCTTCGCCGTCAGCAACGGGAAGATGTTCCAGGTCGCCAATGCGCAGGCTAATGCGCCCCGACGCCCCGGCCTGTTCGCCAAAGGCTTCCCGCGCGCGGTCCAGCATCTCCGGCGAGTTGTCCACGCCGATGACGCTCTCCGCCTGCTGGGACAGGGCCGTCAGCAAGCCGCCCGTCCCGCAGCCAAGGTCAAGGGCCGTGCCCGCCCCATGCATGCGGCTGGTGACCAGCCCGGCGATGTCCAGCCCCCCAAGGGTGTCGCGCCGCATCTGGTCCCACTCCTCGGCGATGGAGCCGAAAAAGCGCGCCGTTTCGCGGCGGCGTGCGGCCACAACGCGCGCGGCGGCTGCCGCGTCGGCGTCAAGGTCGGCCTCGGCGTGGACAAAGGGCGACAGCGCGGCAAGGTAGTCGCCTGCTTCGCCCTGCGTGGAGGCGTGGTAGAAGACCCACTGCCCGTCGCGCCGCCATTCGACAAGTCCGGCAGAGGCAAGGATTTTCAGGTGCCGCGAGATGCGCGACTGCTTGAGGGCCAGCGCCTCGACAATCTCGGCCACGGCCAGCTCATGCTCCATAAGGATGCGGATGAGCCGGAGCCGGGTGAGGTCGGCCAGCGCTTTGGAAAACTGTAATATCTGCATATTGAGATATTGTAATATATCGCCTGCGCCGCCGTGTCAATGCATGCACGACCGGCGCGAAACAAAATGTGGTTGGGGGCTTGACTTGGGTGGTCCAATTGGTACTTTGGTCCTACCAATTTTTGCCAGAAGGACAAGTATGACGCAACGGATACCAGCCGAAGGATTTGCAGGCGGTGGGAGTGTACAGCGCTCCGCCGTGTACGAGCAGATTGTACGGCGCATCAACGAAATGCTCGCCTCCGGCGAGCTTGCCCCCGGAGACCGTCTGCCGCCGGAGCGGCGGCTGGCCGAGGCTTTTGGCGTGTCGCGCAATTCCGTGCGCGAGGCCATCCGCGTGCTGACCCAGCGCGGGGTGGTGGAGACGCGCCCCGGCAGCGGCACCTATGTGGCGCAGGGCCGGGACGATGATCTTGTGGCCGGCATTGCCGACTCCATGCTGGAAGGGCGCACGCGCCTGCGCGAGGTGATGGAGGTGCGCCTTATTCTGGAGCCGCGCGTGGCGCGGATGGCCGCCGTGCGCGCCACTTCCGAGGATGTGGCGGCGCTGCGCGGCACGCTGGAGATGCAGCGGCGCGACGTGGAACGTGGGGGGACAGGGGCCAGACAGGACGAGGCCTTTCACGCCAGCCTTGCGTCCATGTGCGGCAATGCGCTGTTGCACTGCATGCTTGGCCGTATGCATGGCATGTTTGCCGAAAGCCGCGACGAGGTGCTTGTACCCTCTGAGCGGCGGATGGCCTCTCTTGCCGTGCATGAGGCCATCGTCGCCGCCATTGAGCACGGCGACGGAGCAGCCGCGGAGCGGCGCATGGCCCGCCATGTGCGCGATGTGGCCGACAGGCTGTTCCCCGACGGCGGGCTTGCCGTAGCGGGCGGCTTTACCTTCGAGGACTAAGCGAATGGTTTTTCCGCGCCCCCCGGTCATGACCACGTGGCCCCGGAGCCGGTATTTCATCAGTATATGACGTTTATCAACATCACGGAGTAGCATTATGGAAATGCCCGATGTGCGAGCAAAGGCTAAGGAATTGATGAAAGGGTACTGCCGCGTGTGTCCCGTCTGTGACGGACGCGCCTGTTCCGGCGAAGTGCCGGGTATGGGCGGGCTTGGCACCGGCGAAGCCTTCCGCAGCAACGTCCGCGCCCTGCGCGAGGTGCAGCTGAACATGCGTCTCATGCATGATGCCGCTGAGCCGGATACCTCCACCTCTCTGCTCGGTCTGGACCTTGCCCTGCCCGTTATCGCCGCGCCCATCGGTGGCGTGTCCTTTAATATGGGCGGCGGCATCACCGAAGCCGAATACGTGGACGCCATCCTCGGCGGCTGCAAGTCCCGCGGCATCATTGGCTGTACCGGCGACGGCGTGCCGCCCTTCATCGTCGAGGCCTCCTTCGGCGGCCTGAAAAAGGTGGACGGCTACGGCATTCCCTTCATCAAGCCGTGGGAAAGCGATGAGCTGGACGAAAAGTTCGCCATGGCCTTCGACAGCGGAGCCAAAGTCTACGGCATGGACGTGGACGCCGCCGGACTCATCACCCTGCGCAAGATGGGCCGCCCCGTCGCCCCCAAGACGCCGGACCAGCTGCGTGAAATCATCCAGAAGGTACACGACAAGGGTGGCAAGTTCATCCTCAAGGGCGTCATGACCGTGGACGAAGCCGAAAAGGCCGCCGAAGTCGGTGCGGACGCCATTGTCGTGTCCAACCACGGCGGCCGCGTGCTCGACCACGCTCCCGGTACCGCCGCCGTCCTGCCCGCCATTGCGCAGGCTGTGAAGGGACGCATCGGCATCATCGTTGATGGCGGCATCCGCGACGGTGTGGATGTGCTCAAGATGGTCGCCCTCGGCGCAGACGCCGTCATGATTGGCCGTCCCTTCTCCGTGGCCGCCGTGGGCGGAACGCAGGAAGGCGTGGAGGCCTATATTGACGCGCTGAAAGCCCAGCTGACGCAGGCCATGGTGCTCACCGGCTGCAAGGACATCGCCGCCGTCGGAAGCCACATTCTCTACACCAACGGCAAGTAGCTTTAACCGGGCCGGAGCCGCCGCGCTCCGGCCCCTTGCATAAGGACTCGGCGCATCATGCTGACTTCGCTTCTTCTTTACGTTGTTCTTGGCGCGTTTGCCGGTGTTCTGGCCGGACTGTTGGGCATTGGCGGCGGTTTGGTCATCGTGCCCCTGCTGACCTTCTCCTTCACATGGCAGGGGGTGCCCCACGAGCATATTCTGCACATGGCCCTTGGCACGTCCCTCGCCACCATTATCTTTACCTCCCTGTCCAGCATGCGCGCCCATCACGGGCGGGGAGCCGTTGATTGGTCCGCGTTTTGGCGCGTGACCCCCGGCATTCTCACCGGCACCTTTCTTGGCGCATGGATTGCCGCGCAGCTGCCGACCAATATCCTCAAAGGCTTCTTCGGCATCTTTCTCTACTACGTGTCCTACCAGATGCTGCTCGGCAAAAAGCCCAGCGCCTCCCGCGAACTGCCCGGCGCCACCGGTATGTTCGGCGCAGGAAACGTCATCGGCGTTGTCTCCAGCCTTGTCGGCATTGGTGGCGGCACGCTGTCCGTGCCCTTCCTCACGTGGTGCAATATGGCCATTCACCGCGCCATCGGCACCGCCGCCGCAATCGGGCTTCCCATCGCCATCTCCGGCACCCTTGGCTACTTCGTCAACGGTATTGGCGTGGAAGGCCGTCCCGATTGGTCCCTCGGCTACATCTATCTGCCCGCGATGGTCGGCATCGTCAGCATGAGCGTGCTTACCGCCCCCTTTGGCGCCAAGCTCGCCCACTCCCTGCCCGTGGCGACCCTGAAAAAATTCTTCGCCCTTCTGCTCTTCGTCGTCGGCACCCGTATGCTCTGGAGCCTCCTCTAGAACGCGCGCGCCGCGACAGGAAGACCAATGGAAGGCTCCGCGAAATGTTTCGCGGAGCCTTTTTTCTGTGATTTTTTTTGTCTCCGACGGCTCAAGGGTGTGACACCCTTGAGAATCCCCAGGATTTTCGGGGCGGAAGCCGCCCCGAAAATAGGGGTGGGTGCGGGGGCTCTTGTCTTGTTTTTTTCCCCACCACAAACAGGGATTCTCACCGTCCTGCACGCGGCGACAACGCCCCCCAAAAAAACTCTTCCATCCACACGGACGAGAGCCGTCAGGGGTGACGACAGTCCCAGATAAAGGCACT
>NZ_JBUDSW010000117.1:0-10888 GCF_054921475.1 Desulfobaculum sp.
GCCCACGTATTGGGGGCTTTTGCGTTTCCGCTCAAGCGAGGTGGAAAGTGCTCTTTTGGACAAAACTTGTCAACGGTTTTTTTTCAAATTACTTTGAAAACTATGAAACACACCACATTTCGCTCCATCGCGCCGCTTCTTGCCGCGCTTATCATCATCGCATCCTTGGCCGTCGCCGCTGCTCCGGCGCATGCTGACGAGGCTCCCCTCCCGTACAGGTGGGAGTTGTACTCCATGCCGTCAGACAGCCAGAGCACGCTCCTTGCCGTCTTGTGGATCACTCCTCCTGCCGGCACCCATGCTTATGGCAATCCCGCCGGCGACACGGGGCTGCCCACAACGCTGACCATGGCGGTGGAGGGTGAAGAGCCGCTCCCGGCGTTGTATCCTCCCGGCGACAAACAAAACGACATCTACGACCCGACAAAAACAGTTTTCGTCTACGAGCACGAAACGCCCATTTTTATGCCCCTTCCCGCACAGGTGGTGGAGCATGCCGACGCGCCACTCTCGGGGCGGCTGTCCGCGCTGCTGTGTTCGGACATCAACTGTCGCCCTATTAATACGGACATCACCCTCGACCTGAGCACGGCCGCCCCCGCGGACCTGCCAAGCGCCAAGAGCGCGGTCTGGTGGCCCCTGTATAACAGCCTTGCCCAAGGCGGCGACCCGGCGGCCGGCGACATTGCGGCGCCCTCCCCTGTCCTGTCGCTGACCGGTGACGCGAAGCCAGCCCCAGCGCCAGAGTTCCAGCCGCGCTATTTTAGCCCCGGGCTGGAGGTCACCAGTATTGGCAAAGCGCTCATCTTCGCCTTTATCGCCGGGTTCATCCTCAACTTCATGCCCTGCGTTCTGCCGGTGGTCAGCCTCAAGGTCTCCGCCCTGCTGGGCGGCGCGGGCGCAGAAAACGAGGCCCAACGCATCCACGCCTTCCGTGAGCACAACGTGTTCTTCTCCCTTGGCATTTTGCTCTACTTTGGATTCTTGGCCGCTGTGCTCAGCGCCCTTGGGCTGGCGTGGGGACAACTGTTCCAACAGCCGGGACTGGTGCTTGGCGCTACCGCCGTGGTCTTTGCCCTGTCCCTGTCACTGTTCGGCGTCTTTGACCTGCCGGTGGTGGACCTCAAAACCACCAACCCGTCGGGCAATCCGCGCATGCAGGCGATGTTTACAGGCATTCTTGCCACGTTGCTGGCCACCCCGTGCAGTGGACCGTTTCTTGGCGGCGTACTGGGCTGGGTGCTCCTCCAGCCGCCAGTGGTCATTGCCGCAGTCTTCCTGAGTATCGGCCTTGGCATGAGCTCGCCCTTCCTGCTTATGGCGCTGCGCCCCGGCCTTGCCACGCACTTTCCGCGTCCCGGCGGCTGGATGCGCTACCTTGAGGCAGGCGTTGGGCTGTTCCTTATGGCAACATGCGTCTACCTGCTCAGCATTATTCCCGAGGCATGGCTCATCAGCGCCCTTGCTCTGCTGTGGGTTGTGGCTGTGGCCGCATGGATGTGGGGCAAGTGGACGAACCTGTCCCAGTCGCGCATCAAGCGCTGGTCCATCCGCAGTGTAGCCGTGGCGCTGGTGCTCATCGCTTGGCCGCTGCTTATGCGGCCCGCAGCGCCAAACCCGTGGCTGGGCTACACTCCCGCGGCCTTCGAGAGCGCCCTTGGCGAAACGCCCATCGTTCTGGACTTCACCGCCGACTGGTGCCCTAACTGTAAGGCGCTAGAAAAGACCACCCTCACAAACGACAACCTGACGCGCTGGACTGAGGAATGGGACGTCAGCTTCATGCAGGCGGACCTGACGGAATCGAACCCCGAGGCCATGGCCCTGCTGCGCAGTCTGGGCAGCCAAAGCATTCCCGTGGTGGCCATCTTCCCGGCCGGGGAGGACGCTACACGGCCCGTGGTCCTGCGCGATATCTTCACGGAGTCGCAAATGGACGCCGCACTGGCCGAAGCCCTTGGCGCGCCGTAGCCCTGCCCCGTCACCAAACGCACAAAGGGCGCGGAATATTCCGCGCCCTTTTTTGTTCCGTCAGTCCCCAGCCGCACTCAGACAAGCGGGCCGCTACGAATCAATGCACACAATGTCGTGCATGTCACCGGTCAGGCTGACGCCGCCATCCGCAGTGACTTCAAAGGTATTCTCCACACCCACCATACCAACGCCGGGGATGCCAAACTTCGGCTCCAGCGCGAGGACCATGCCCTCCTCCAGCGGCGTGCGGACCTTTTTCGCCACAGGCGGAAACTCATCAATCACCAGCCCGATGCCGTGCCCCACAAAGGGCACCTTGTTGTCACCAAGGCCCATAAATCCACCAGCAAGCCCCTCGCGCTCCGCCCACGCGGCGCAGTGCATATAGAGGTCTTCGGGGATGGCGCCGGGGCGCAGGTTTTCGGCCAGCCAGTCCTGCACATTTTTGCAGAACTCATGCCCCACGCGCACGGCCTGAGGCACCTCATCCGGCGTTCCGGCAAAGTAGACCTGCGTTTTGTCCGTCACATACCCTTCGAGGCAAAAGCCAATATCGCAGGCGAGCACCTCGCCCCGCTTCCACACCTTGCCCGCGTAGCCCATGACCGGAATGGCCGGATGCTCGCCGCGCAGCCCAAGGGGACCGTTGAAAACGCTGGGGTAGTTGCCGCTGTCTCCAGCCGCCACATGCCCAAGAAACGTCTCCTCGCCAGGATTCCCCATACGCAGGGGACCGCCGTGCCCAAGCTCGAAGAAGACGTTCCACGCCGCGTGGGAGACCTCCCGCTCGGTCATGCCCGCGTGGAGCATCTCCGGCAGCACCTCGGCAAGGGCGAAGTTGTGCCGCTCGCCGCACAGACGCATCTTGGCAAGCTCCCACGCCGTCTTGCGCGAACGGGCGTAGCCCAGCGCAGCGTCTCCCGGCAGCAGTGTGACGCTCGCAAGGGCCGAGCGCAGCTTGTCGCCCATGGTCCATGGCAGGCCGTTCATTTCCACGGCCACCGTCGACGCCAGCGTGCCCCCGCATTCCGCCACCGCCCCGGCTATGTCGCGGTAGCTGCGGTATGGCGCCATGGCGGCAACGGACGATTCCAGCCGCGCCCGCTCCATGCCCTTGCGCACAAGGAGCACGGGCTCCCCCTCGCGCGGGAGCCAGAACAGACCGTTCATCCACGAGCCGGACAGCCAATAGATGGCCGTACGCGATGTTGCCAAAAAGCCGCCCGCCTCGGGGGTCATCTGCGCAAGGGCCTCGCGGCAACGCTGCCAGCGCAGCGCAAGTTCCTCGCGCGGTATCGTTTCAAGCGCCGTTGTCATAGTGATTCTCCTTGGCAGATTCACCAAAATTTTCTCATGCTCTGCGAATGGCCCGTCATACGCCACAATGAACTGCATACGCAACCACTTGCACGCATTGGCATTCCCTGCCGCGCTTGCCATGGCTCCCGCGCTAGTATACGAACTCCCGTCCGCACAGCGACACTTTCCCCGGGCGCTTCGGCCCGCAGTACAGTATATTCGTCCCGACACGAGCATCCATCAGGAGGACATATGGATTTCGACTGGCTCATGAAAGCCAGAGACTACCTGCGTGTGGCCAGCCATACGCCCGGTGATCTCAAGATTAAGGTCAACCCCGCCATCCTTTCCGCCCCCGGCTTTTCCGGTCTGCCCAAGTTCGACGAACTGCCAAGCGGCATCGACGACGTGAAGGTAAACATCTTCACCCAGACCATCCACGTGCGCTACCAGCCAGACGTCATCCCCACGGAGCTGCTGGACGAACTGCTCTCCACCACGGATACCCAACGCGCCAAGGCCATTGCTACAGACCTGCAAACCCGCCTCGGCGTCACGCTCCTGTCCTAGACACGCTGCGGCACTCTGCCAAACACCATCCGGGGCCGCCCCGCGGCCCCTTGAATTCCCGGACGATTCCGCTACAGTCCGGGCTATGAAAGCCGTCACCACCCCCCGCACCCGTCTGCTCAGGAATATTTGTTTAGGCGCAGCCTGCGTCATCCTCCTTGGCTGCACCAGCTCCGACGCCTACCGCCTTGCCCGCATTGCCACCAGTGGCGACCCCGCCGCCGTGCAATCCCTTGCCGCGGAAAAGGCCGCCCGCTACGCCGCCAATCCCAAAAAGCTGAAGGCCGACATCCTCGCCTTCAAAAAACGCATTGAGGAATTCCGCGACGCCATCGACGGCGTGTGGGGCAAAAAAGAACGGCGCGAACCTACGCCAAAGACCTACGTCAAATATACCGAGGGCTACAAATCCCGCGCGCTGGTGGACTTTGACGCAGGGCGCGTCACCGTGGAAACGGTGGACACAACCGCCCCGCTGGACAGCCTGAAGCAGGCTGTGGTGGCAACGGTCCTCGCCCCGGGCGACCCGCGCGCCGTGGACCTCTACTCCGCGGGCGAGGTCACCTACGGCGCAACGCCCTTCCTGTACAAGGAAGTGCTGGATCAGGACGGCAAGGCCATCCGCTGGCAATGGCGCGCGAACCGCTTTGCGGAGCACCTTGTCAGCACCTCCCTCTCCACGCGCCGTCTGGACAACGGCCACGGCACGGCGCGTTCGGTCAGCTTTCCGCTGGTCAAGGACCACCTGCACATCCGCGCGCGAAAGTACGCCTCCCTTGTGGCCAGCCGCAGCAAGCGCTTTGGCGTCAGCCGCAACCTCATCTACGCCGTCATCAAAACGGAAAGCGATTTCAACCCCTTTGCCGTCAGCGGCGCGCCGGCCTTTGGCCTGATGCAGATTGTGCCCACCAGCGCGGGCGCGGAAGTGAACCGCATGCTCCACGGCAGCGCCACGCCGCCCAGCCGGGACTTCCTGTTCAAGCCGGACAACAACATCACCTTTGGCTCCGCCTATCTGCACATTTTGGATACGCGCCACCTCGCCAAAATCACCAACCCGCTCACGCGCGAATATTGTGTCATCGCCGCCTACAATACGGGCGCGGGCAACGTGCTGCGTACCTTTAGCTCCAACCGCTCCACAGCGGTGCGGCGCATCAATGCCATGCGCCCGTCCGAAGTCTACGCCAAGCTGCGCGCCCACCTGCCCTACGCGGAGACGCGCCGCTACATCAAAAAGGTGCTGGACGCCAAAAAGCTCTTTATCGGCGCCTGACCCACGCCCAAGGGCGGCGACGTCACGGCGGCCTACGCACCCCTGCGACCAGTACCGCCCTTCCCCCCTCCGCACGCAAAAGCGCCGCGCCCCGGATACTCCGGCGGCGCGGCGCTTCTTTTGCGGTGTCTGGCCCCTTTCGCGGCTAAAAGCACCCGGAGGGCGGCAACGGCAATCGCACGCGCATGGTGGTTCCTTCCGCCTTGGTGGACGTGTAGGAAATACTGCCCCCAAGGGTCTGCACCACAAGGCGCGCGCAGTATGCGCCAAGGCCGGTGCCTTCCTTCTTGCCCTCGGTGATGAACTTGTCGAACAGGGTATCGCGAATCTTGTCCGGCACCATGCCCATATTGTGCACGCTGACGCAGCAGCTCTTGTCCTCGTCAAAATGAATGTGCACGCGCTCACCCGGAGGCGAGGCTTCCACGGCGTTTTGTACCAAATGATAGAGCAGCGCCCAGCACAGGAGCCGCTCGCCAATCACAAAGAACCCCGCTCCCGGCCCGGCCAGCACGCCGCGGATGCGGATGTCCGCCTTCACCTTGTGTGCGGACAGTGTGGTCTCCAGCTCGGTCAGCACCTCGGCCAGCAGGGGCAGCAGGTCGATGCGGTCGGCCTTTACGGTATAGGCGCCACGCTCCATGCGGTACATCGCCAGCGACAGGTTGATCATATTCAGCATGGTATTGCCCGAGTGCTCGATAACACGCAGGCTTTCCACCTGATCATCAGTCAGATTTTCATCATCCTGCAGCAGGTTGGCGAGGCCGACCACGGCGTTGAGCGGCGACTTGAGATCGTGGCGGGTGATGCGTTCCACTTCCTCGCGCAGGTTCTCCGCCATTTTACGCTCCGAGATGTCCACCTCAAAGCCCATGGACGACAGGACATTGCCCTGCCCGTCACGAATCTGCTTCACGCTTTTGGACACCCAAAACGTGGAGCCATCAGCGTGGCGGACAAGGCATTCAAAATCATCCACCGCGCCCCGTTCGGCCAGCGCACGTTGCAGGGCGTCGCGCTGCTTCTGGTCGACAAAAAGCTCGCTCGGGTCCTTGACGCCCAGCTCCATTTCATCGGGCGAGGCAAAGCCGTACATCCGCGCAAGGCGCAGGTTCACGTGCTCGAAGCGGCCGCCCGTTCCGGTCTGGTAGATGCCAACGGGAGCCGCGTCGAACAGCGCACGGAACTGCTGCTCCGCCTTCTTTCTGTCCTCCCAAAACTGCATGCCCTGCGACATGTCCTCGCAGAACATGAGCACAAGGTCCGGCGGGCACGCGGCGTAGGAAAAGCGCATGTGCAGACGGCGCGCAGGCTGGGTGCGCGTAGTGTAGCGCATCTCGCGCACAATGCGCTCGCCGCTGTGGTAGGCACGTTCAAGGTCGAGGGAAATTTCAGGATGGTCGGGATAGAGATTGGTACTGGTGAAGCCGATGCGGTTATTGGAGGTGGTGCCAAAGAAGTTCACGGCCTCGGCGTTGAAGTCCACAAGCACAAACTCGCCGTCCGTATAGCGCCACGTTACCGTCGGAAGGGGAATCCCGTTGAGGAGCGTTTGATACTGGCTGCTGCCCAGCGCATCGGCCACACCCATCCCCTGCTCGCGCCTCTGGGGAGGGCCGGGCAAGGTGTCGCCATTGCGCCGTCTGGCCGCTTCGCTCTTGTCTTTTGGTTTCAAGGCGATAAGAACGCCCTGCTCCATCTTGGGACCACTGGGCATCGCGCTTCCCCGCATCAACTGGACTTATGGCATTTCAACTCCTTGGAACAGACAATCGGCAATTGTTATCTGTAATACCACGAACAGCCCATCGTCACAAGCGGGCCGTGGGTTTCCGCTGTTGATAACAGGGCTAAACAACGGGCAATATGCGCCCGCAATTATGGCGCGCCGCACAAAAATGGCGGCTGACGGGCAGATGCTACGGACGGGAGAGGAGCGCCGCGCACCGGGGCGTCACGGCAAGGATGAGCAAAAAGACGGGGAACAGGCTTCCGGCGGTGAGGTCATACTCGGCCACCAGCGCGGCAAGGGGCCTCTCAAACACCAGCCGACCAAGGCCGAGGTGCAGGGCAACGGACAGCGCCGCCCACATCACCCCCAGCCGCCAAAGCAGGGCGGGCGCGGCGTCAAAGCGGCGCAGCAATCGGCGGGTCAGCACCAGCACGCACGCCGTCAACGCCACCAAGTGCACATACTGCGCGCCCGGCCCCAGCGCAGGCTGGGTCCACGCCGCGCGCACCGCACCGGACGCCGCCCCAAGCAGGACAAATCCCGCCCAGAGCAGCATCCCACGAAGAAAAAACGCCGTGTGCACGGTTACTCCATCAGGGTGTAGTCCATGCGCCGGCGGCATGGCGTGAACCCTGCGGACTCCACCAGATGGCGCAGTTTGCCCTCCGGCAGGCGGAAGTGCACGCCAGCGGCGGCCACCACGTTCTCTTCAATCATGGTGGAGCCAAAGTCGTTGGCGCCCCAGAACAGCGCAAGCTGACCGATAAGCGGTCCCTGCGTCACCCACGAGGCCTGCACGTTGTCGATATTGTCCAGATACAGGCGCGAGAGGGCCAGCATTTTGAGGTATTCCTCACTGGATGCCTCCGGGCGCGGCAGGCGGGTGTTGTCCGGCTGAAAGGTCCACGGGATGAACGCCGTAAAGCCGCCCGTCTCGTCCTGCAGGGTACGCAGGCGGTCCAGATGCTCAATGCGCTCCTCAATGGTTTCGCCCTCGCCAAACATCATGGTCGCGGTGGTGCGCAGGCCCTGAAGGTGCGCCTCGCGCATCACCTCCAGCCACTGGTCCGCCGTGGCCTTGCGCGGCGAGACGTCCTCGCGCACACGGTCCACAAGGATTTCCGCGCCGCCGCCGGGGATGGAGTCCAGCCCCGCGGCCACCAAGCGGCGGATGACTTCGCCGTGCCCAAGGCCACTCTCCTGCCCCAGGTACCAAATCTCGGACGGCGAAAAGCCATGGACGGCCACCTGCGGGAAGCGCTCCTTCAAAAAGGACAGCATCCCCTCGTAGAATTCCATGTCGAGGTCCGGATGCATGCCGCCCTGCAGCAGAATCTGATAGCCGCCAAGGTCCACGGTCTCCTGCACTTTGGCCGCAAGCTCCTCGCGGCTGAGGACGTAGCCGCCCTCGTCGCCCGGCGCACGGAAAAACGCGCAGAACTTGCACCCGGAGATGCACACGTTGGTGTAGTTGATATTGCGGTCAACGATATATGTCACCCGGCTGTCCGGATGCTTTTGCATCCTGCGGGCATGCGCCATGCGGCCAAGGCTGAACACCGATTCCTGCTTCAGCAGCGCAAGCGCCGCCTGCGGAGTCAAACGCTCCTGCATATTTGTCTCCCTCCCGGGTTGCTTGACGATTACGACAAATTCACGGACAACAAAGGCCCGGCGGGCCAGACATTGGCGCATCCGAAAGATTTTCGCAACCATGGAGTCGCGGATGATTCTCTTCGACGACACGCTCAAAAACCTGCTGTCGCAGGTTCGGACCATTGCCATCATCGGTGCCAAGGACAAGGCGGGGCAACCCGTTGATATGGTGGGACGCTACCTCATAGAGGCCGGCTTTACCATCTATCCCGTGCACCCCAAGCGCACTGGCGTCTGGGGGCTTGCCACCTATCGCAGTCTTGCGGACATCCCCGGGGAGATTGACCTTGTTGATGTTTTCCGCGCCCCCGCGTATTGCCCGGACCACGCCCGGGAGTGCGCCGCACTGCCCAAGGCCCCGCTCCTCTTCTGGATGCAATCCGGCATCGTCAGCAACGACGCCGTGGATATACTGAACAACACGCCGACCAGCGTTGTGCAGGACCGCTGCCTCATGGTCGAGCACAGGAGACTTCTTCGATGAACAAGGACGTCAAGGCGTTCGAGTGCCGCATGTGCGGCCACTGCTGCAAGGGAGAAGGCGGCATCGTTATGGCCGCCAAGGACCAGCGCCGTCTGGCCGACCATCTCGGCCTGCCGCTTGAGGACTTTCTCTCCCGCTACACCCGCACCTGCGGCGGCAAGATTATCCTCATCACCGGAGACGACGACTACTGTATCTTCTTCCGGCAGGGCGAAGGATGCCACGTTCACCCCGGACGCCCCGACATTTGCCGCGCGTGGCCCTTCTTTAAGGGCAACATCGTAGACGCCATGAGCTGGGAAATGATTCAGGAATACTGTCCCGGCGTCCGCGCCGAGGCCGGACACGACGAATTCCGCAGGCAAGGCATCGAATACATCAAAAGCCTGAACATCGAGTGCGACGACAACGACGCGCCCGAGGCACTGACGAATATCATCCCGTCCTGAACCACCATACACCGGGGGCCCTGTGAACGTCCGTGACTGTTACAAGATTCTTCGTCTCAAACCCGGGGCGTCCTTGCACGAGGTCAAATCCGCCTACCGCAAAAGGGCCTTCGAACTCCACCCGGACCTCAATCCCAACAACCCCAACGCCGCAACGGATTTTCAGCGCCTGAACGAAGCCTACGTCATCCTCACCGAGGCGCTGAAGGACCAGCCGCAGGAGCCGCCACGCAGCCGCAAAACCTCCGCCAGCGCAGGGCAAAAGGCCAAAGCATCACGCGAGGAAGGCGCACGCCGCTACAAAAAGCAGTCCGAGGCCAAGCCCCCGCCACCGCCACCCGGCGGCGCACGCCAAAAGCCCCGGCGCGAGGCCGAGCCCTCCGGCGGCTTCCACTTCAAGCAGGAAGACGTGCTGAAAAACATCCTCAACGACCCCTTCGCCCGCAAGGTCTTTGAGGACATCTACAGCCAAATCAAAAAATCCGGCACCGCCCCGCGCCGCAACGCCACCGTCAAGAACCGCAGCCTCAGCCTGCGCCTTGGCAGTGCGGAGATGAACCTCAACCTGCGCGGCGGCCCGGTACAGTGGGTCAAAGGCTGGTTGCAAAAGCAGATGGACGACGAGCAGACCGTCCATCTCCTTCCCAGCCAGCTTTTGCCCGGTTGCGTCGTGCGCCTGCAAATCCGGCGTGGATTCTCGGACAAGCCCATGACCATTGAAGTGCCCCTGCCCCCGGATTTCGTGGCAGGCCGCCCGCTGCGTCTGCGCGGCCTTGGCCGCAAGATAGGCCCCATCAAGGGCGACCTGTACCTCCGGCTGATGGCGCGCTAACCGGGCGTGCACCCTGCTCGTCCACAGCCCGCACGCCGCACACGGCACGGCGCACAGCCCCGCGGGCATGGCGTCAATTTTGTCCGTAAGTGGAGCAGCTTATCACATGGTGCCCCGCCCCGCGAAAAGCCTTTACGGAGAAGGGGCACACCCCTTTCAGGGGATGCAGGACACTGTGCGCGCCACCACGCACAATGAAAAAAAGATTTGAAATCCTCCTTCGTCCATGCGAGGGAAGCGGTCACGCCTGCGCTCAAGCATTGAGCACAGGCCCACGAGAGTGAAGAACAGCAAAGGAGGGTGTTTCATGGCCGAGACTATCGACGAAATCACAATCAATTGGGAAGACGAAGACGGCCGTCTTGTCGTCAAGGAACTGAAAAAGGAAGTCCTGACCAAAGGCTCCTGGACCACCATCGTCTTCCTGTATCAGGAAATGGACAAAAGGACCGAAGAATACAAGGCCCCCAAAGTCCGCGTAGGACGCTACCAGAAGCGTGGTGGGCACTACATCCAGCAGTCCAAGTTCAATATATCCTCCGCCAAGCAGGCGCGTCAGCTCGTGGACATTCTGTCCAGCTGGTTCGACGATATGGACGCCGCGGCCTCCTAA
>NZ_JBUDSW010000118.1:0-10886 GCF_054921475.1 Desulfobaculum sp.
GAGTAAGGATTACCTGAACCGGGTGGCCGACGGCATCGTGAAGGGTGTGGAGGCCTACCGCAAGGAATTGGCGCAGGTCGGCCCCTAGGCGGGGCATGTGCGTGGTCGCCAGCACGACCGGCTGGCGGCAAGTGCTTCATACGGCAGCGGAAAATGCCCGCATGCCGGATATTTTTGCGGCCGCCGCATGGCATGCGCCATGCGGCGGCAAAGCGTCAGAAAGTGCTCTTTGCTTTTCTTGTCAGCGGAAATCTGGCATAGACTGACAGGAAGACCTTACCTATTTCCCGGCTGCGACCGTTGCGCCCAGTTGCCGGATGAGAGGGAACTATGGCTCTTGAGAATGAAACGTCACCCGCAATGCGGGTGCTGGTCATCGAAGACAGCGCAGTGCAGGCGAAAATTGTTTCGCGGCACATAGAAGGGCTGAGCAATTTTTCCACCGTATGGGCCGGGACGCTTGAAGAGGCCCGCTCTGTGGTGGAAGAAATGCGCGAGGAAATCTTCGTGGCCGTGGTGGACCTGAACCTGCCCGATGCGCCCGATGGCGAAGCCGTGGACCTCACCATGTCCTACGGCATCCCCAGCATTGTGCTGACGGCCACCTTCCATGACGATGTGCGCGACTCCCTCCTGGAACGCAACGTGGCCGACTATGTGCTCAAAGAGAGCATGGTGGTGCTGGATAGCGTTGTTGATGCCATCTCCCGGCTGTTCAAGAACCAGTTTCTCAAGGCCGTGGTGGTGGACGACTCCCGCGCGGCGCGCAATCTTGTCCGGACCCTGTTGGAGATTCAGAACTTTCAGGTTCTGGAGGCCGAAAACGGGCAGGAGGCGCTGGCCATGCTGGGCGAGCACCCCGAGGTCAGCCTCGTGGTCACGGACTGGGAACTGCCGGTGATGGACGGCTTTCAGCTGTGCAGCGAGGTCCGCAAAACCTACAAGAAGGACCGCCTTGCCATTGTTGGCATCTCCGGCGCGGGCGGCTCGGCAATGACGGCGAAGTTTTTGAAGCTGGGGGCCAATGATTTTCTGGCCAAGCCTTTTTCCGCCGAAGAATTTTCGTGGCGTGTGAACCAAACCATGGAAATGGTGGACCTCGTGAAGGAACTCCACGAATGTAAAAGAGAGCTCAACGGCGAATAAATCGTTACCCATACGACAGTATGGCGGCGGTTCCCACAGCGGGGACCGCCGCTTTTCTTTTGGAAAATGCCCACCGTGATATCCCCCAAAGTGCCCGTGAAACGGGCAATACCGTTGCACCTGCGATAATATGCCAAGGCTGGTGTCGGCTGATTGAGCGACCAGTTTTTGCCATTGGCGTCAAAAAATGTTCCCGCAGTGTGCGAGGAAATGTTGCACTTTACGATAGTGTCATTTCGGGGTAATGATTTCGCGGTAATTCATCGCAACACTCTCGATTTCTGTAAGGATAGATCCAGATGGTTTCAGACAAAACCTTTGCAAGCGATAACAACTCGGGCGTGCACCCCAAGGTGATGGACGCCCTGAGCCGCGCCAACACCGGGCATTGCGTCGCCTATGGCGACGACGATTATACCCGGGCGGCGCGCGGGCGCTTCGCACAGGTCTTCGGTGACGATGCGCAGGTGTTTTTTGTGTACAACGGCACCGGGGCCAATGTGTCGGCCCTGTCCGCCATGCGGCGCTCGTTTCAGGGCGTTCTGTGCGCGGATTGCGCCCACATCAATGTGGATGAGGGCGGCGCGCCCGAGGCATTCATGGGCTCCAAGCTGCTGTCGTGCCAGACGGTGAACGGCAAGCTCTCGCCAGCGTCCATGAAGCCCCACCTGCACGCCCTTGGCTTTCAGCACTGTTCCCAGCCCCGCGTGGTGTCCATCACGCAGGCCACGGAGCTTGGCACCCTGTACACGCCGGATGAAATCCGGGACATTGTGGACTTTGCCCACGACCATGGCTTTCTTGTGCACATGGACGGCGCGCGCCTTGCCAATGCGGCGGCCGCGCTGGAGGTGCCCCTTGCCGCGCTGACGTCGCAGGCAGGGGTGGACGTGTTGTCCTTTGGCGGCACCAAAAACGGCCTCATGTTTGGTGAGGCTGTGGTGGTGTTTCGCCCCGAGCTTGCCGGGGAGTTCCCCTATGTGCGCAAGCAGTGCGGACAGCTCCACAGCAAGATGCGCTTTATCGCCGCGCAGTACGACGCCCTGCTGAGCGATGGCCTGTGGCTGGAGAATGCGCGCCATTCCAACGCCATGGCCCAGTTGCTGGCGAGTCAGGCTGCGTCCCTGCCCGGTGTTGAGGTGTCCCGTCCGGTGGAGACCAACGCGGTCTTTGCCCGGGTCCCGCGCGAGGCGATACCCGCCCTGCAGGCCGTGTCCTACTTCCATGTATGGGATGATGCCACGGCCGAAGTGCGCTGGATGTGCTCCTACGACACCACGCCTGAAGACGTCCGGGCCTTTGTGGCTGGGATGCGCGAGGCGCTCCAAATCCAGCCCCAGACAGCAATGTAGAGACACGGCGCGGACGGCGCACGGGGCGGAACAAGCAACACATCCGCCCGTGTGCGCAGCCCGCGTTAGACAAGACGCTGCCGCGCACACGGCGCCGCGCGGCGGGCCGTCCGTCCTGCAAAGGACGGCGCGCCCCGGTTCCACACCGCCATTGGCGTATACGGGCCGAGCACGACAGAGCCGCTTAAGAGAGAAGGGAGGCCGTTCTTGATTCGTTTCCGCCGGGTCAACAAGTGGTATGGGGATTTCAATGTTCTGCAGAACATCGACCTGCATATCAAAGAGGGTGAAGTCGTCGTGGTCTGCGGACCGAGCGGCTCGGGAAAGAGCACGCTCATCCGCTGCATCAATCGGCTTGAACCTATCCAGGAAGGGGAAATCCTTGTTGACGGCCACAACGTCAACGACCCCAAGACCAATCTGACAATGCTCCGCGCCGAAGTGGGCTTTGTTTTCCAGCAGTTCAATCTGTATCCGCATATGACGGTGCTGGAGAACGTGACCCTCGCGCCGGTGATGGTCCGCGGGCTGGAACGCCGCGAGGCCGAGGACCTTGGCATGGAATACCTCGCCAAGGTCAATATACCGGACAAGGCCGGGCAGTATCCCTGCCAGCTCTCGGGCGGCCAGCAGCAGCGCGTGGCAATTGCGCGCGGCCTCGCCATGCAGCCCAAGATCATGCTCTTCGATGAACCCACATCCGCGCTGGACCCCGAGATGATCAACGAGGTTCTGGACGTGATGAAGACCCTGGCCCGCGAGGGCATGACCATGGTCTGCGTCACCCACGAAATGGGCTTTGCCCGCGAAGTGGCGGACCGCATCATCTTCATGGATGAGGGAATACTCATTGAAGAGAATGCCCCGAGCGAGTTCTTCTCCAACCCGCAAAGCGACCGGGCGAAGGACTTCCTGAGCAAAATCCTGAGTCACTAGCCCGTGGGGCTGGGCTCAGGTTTTTTGTTATGTATTGGCTCTTTGGATTCGGATTCACATCACTCTATTCGCATGGAGGAAGGGATGAAACTGTGGAAATGCGCCGCTCTGGCGTGCCTGACTGTGGCTCTTATGGCGCAGGCGGCCTTTGCCGGGCCTGTCTGGGACACCATTCAAAAGGACAAGGTGCTGCGCGCTGGCATCATGACCAACTCCATCCCCGGCGCGTTCTATGATGAGAACAACGAGTGGGTGGGCTTTGACGTGGACATCGCCGAGGAAGTGGCAAAGCGCCTTGGCTGCACCCTTGAGCGCGTGGCCGTAACGGACAAGACCCGCATCGCGTTCCTGCAGCAGGGGCGCATTGACATTTCCGTTGCGAACATGACCCACAAGCGCGAGCGCGATAAGTCCATCGACTTTTCCATCACCTACTTCTTCGATGGGCAGAAAATCCTGTGCAAGGATGGGAAGTACGCGGGCTGGAACGACCTTGTGGGCAAAAAGATTGCCACCACGCAGGGCACCACGTCCGAGCTGAACATCAAGGCGCTGCTCAAGAAGCTGGGCGACCCCAACTACCAGAAAAACGTCATTTCCTTCCAGGACTACGCCGCGGCCTTCAACGCCCTGAAGATGGGCCGCGTGCAGGGCTTCACCACCGACTCCACCATCCTGCTTGGCTACGCCGCCAAGGAGCCGGGCAAGTATGAGCTGGTCGGCGATTTCTTCTCCGACGAGCCTTACGGCATCGGCCTGCCCGAGGATGAGTCCAAGCTGCGCGACGCTGTGAACTTTGCGCTGCAGGACATGTGGAAGGACGGCACCTACATGGACATCTACAACAAGTGGTACGGTCCCGACACGCCGTACTCCTTCCCCATGACCGAACAGATCGAAATGTGGCCCTAGCACCGTGCGCTTATAACGCAGCCAACAGCATGAGCCCGGCGCGGTCCGGGCTCATGCCCCTCCCAAACGACTGGATGTCATGATCAGATACTGGATGGAAAAAACCTGGGTGCAATACCTTGTCCTGCTGCTCATCGTGCTGGGCATGGTGTATTACTGGGGCTTTGTTTTCGACTTTGGCTATACGTTCGACTGGAGCGTTTTATTCGTTACCAACGAGACCTACGGCCAGCACATGGGGCTTATGCTGCTCCATGGCCTGACGGTCACGATAGAGATTACCATCATCAGCTCGTGTATCGCCCTTGCCCTTGGGACGATATTCGGCCTTATGCGCGTCTCGTCGTTTAAACCTGCCTATTATTTCTCCACCGCGTGTGTGGAGTTTTTCCGCAATACGCCGCTTTTGGTGCAGCTGTTCTTTTGGTATTTCGCCATGCCCATGGCCCTGCCCGAAGCCGCGCGGGAATGGATATTCGAGCGCAATTTTGAGTTCTGGAGCGCCACCATTGGCCTGTCCATCTACACGGCGGCCTTTATGGCCGAGGTCATCCGCGCCGGACTCCAGTCCATCCCCAAGGGCCTCTTGGAGGCCGCCTACTCCAGCGGCCTGAACTACACGCAGGTGCTGCGAAAAATCATTCTGCCCGTGGCGTTCCGCGCCATCATCCCGCCCCTTGGCAGTGAGTTCCTCAACAATATGAAGAACTCCTCTCTTGCCATGGTTGTTGGTGTGTCCGAGGTGGTGTGGTCCATGCAGAACGTGGAATCCCTCACCTTTAAGGGGTTCGAGGCGTCCACGGCGGCCAGCGTCATCTATCGTTCCCTGTCTCTTGTGATTTCGTCCGTGCTGAATGCGGTGAACCAGCGCCTGCGCATTGCGCCGGGCCAGCGCCGTCCCTTGGGCGAACGGGTGCTTGGCATGGTGGTGGACCCCGCCGCCGGGGCGATGCGTGTGTGCACGCGTCCCGTGCGCCGCGAGATGCGCCGCAGGCAGCGTGCGACCCGCGCCGGAGTGGTGGTCCGCACCGGCTGGAAGGCCGTGGCCTGTGTGTGGGGCCGTCAGCTGTGGCGGGGGCTGGTGCTCTCGGCCAAGACGCTGTTTATTCTGGGCCTGCTTGGGCTGGGCTACGCCATCGCCATGGCGCTGTACCATTACAACTGGGACGTCATCTGGAACAGCCTGCCGCAGCTTTTGGTGTGGCGCTTCCCCAATGGCAACCATAACGAGCTCTTCTGGGGGCTTGGCGGCCTGTCGTACTCCGTGCTTATGGCCGTTATCGCCATCAGCGTGAGTTTCTTCATCGGCATTGTGGTCGCCCTTGGCCGGACGTCCAAGAATGCGCTGCTGCGCGTGCCGTGTCTTGTGTACATTGAGGTCATCCGCGGCAACCCGCTCATCATGGTCATCTTCTGGATTTACTTCTTCATCCCCATTTTGACCGGGGCGTTTCTGGATGTGTTCTGGAGCGCAACGCTGGCGCTGACGGTGTTCACGGGCGCCTACCTTGCGGAAATCATCCGCTCCGGCATTGAAAACCTGCCCCCCGGCCAGAAGGAAGCCGCCCTGTCCACGGGCCTGACCTACTGGCAGACCATGCGCAAGATCATTCTGCCGCAGGCCCTCAAGCAGATGATTCCCGCCATCGTTGGGCAGTTTATCGCCATCTTCAAGGACACCTCGCTGGCGTACGTCATTGGCGTGCTGGAGCTGACCTTTGTGGCGCAGGGGCTGGATAACCGTTTGATGGTGTATTCCTTTGAGATTTACACGACTGTGGCCTTCCTGTACTTCGTCTGCTGTTACACCATGAGTGTGTACGCCAACAGGCTTGAACGCAGGCTGTCGCCGGAACGGACCCGGCTGCAGATGTAACCATCAGGAGGCACTGGCATGATTCGCATTCTCGTCACCGGCGGTACGCTGGACAAGGAATACAACCAGCTGGACGGTGAGTTGGTCTTTACCAAGACGCATATCGCCGACATCCTGACGCAGGCCAAGTGCACGGCCGAGGTCACCATTGAAACGGTTATGCTCAAGGACAGCCTGCATATGGTGGATGCCGACAGGCAAAGCATTCTGGAGAGCATCCGGCGGTGCCCGGAGGACAAGGTCATCGTCACCCATGGTACGGATACCATGCCCGAAACCGCTGCGGTGGTGGGGCAGGCCATCACGGACAAGACTGTTGTCTTCGTGGGGGCTATGGTGCCGTATTCCTTTGTGAATTCCGATGCCCTGTTTAATCTGGGCTGCGCCTTTACGGCGGTGCAGGTGCTGCCGCGCGGCAGCTACATCACCATGAATGGCAAGGTGTTCCAGTGGGATAACGTGCGCAAGAACCGCCAGAAAGGGGAGTTTGAACCCCTGAGGTAATTCCGGCCACATCCGGAGAATATGACGCGCCACAAGGCCCGCCGCATATGCGGCGGGCCTTTGTCTGTGCTCTCGATGGGGCGTTATCTGTTCGCAAGATATGTCATGAGCCGCCGTCATACAACAGCTCCCGTGCTTTCGCCCCCTTGGGGGCACCTGCCGCACCGCGCCGACCTCCATCGCCGCAACATGTCACGAACTCTCCCATATCCCGTCACATACTCGTCACAGTGCGTCTCTAGATAGAGGATGCGACGACGGTGGTTATCTGAATCGTCACATACAAGAAAAATCCATTTGGAGGAAAGGTATGCGGATCAAACATCTCCTGCTGACGGCGGCGCTGGTGCTGACCATGGTGTCCAGCTCCTTTGCGGCCAGCCTGAGCGTCAAAGGCTCCACGACTGTGCTCCCCATTATGCAACGCGCTGTTGAGGCCTACCAGAAAGCCAATCCCGGTATGTCCATATCGGTCTCCGGCGGCGGCTCCGGCAACGGCATCAAGGCCATCATCGACGGCACCACCGATGTGGCCATGGCGTCCCGCTTCATGAAGAGCAAGGAAGTGAAGCTGGCCATGGAAAAGGGCGTCTACCCCGTTCCCTTTGCCGTTGGCATCGACGCGCTGGTTCCCGTTGTGCATCCCTCCAACCCCGTGAGCAACCTCACCCGCGCCCAGCTCAAGGCCATCTATAAGGGTGAAGTGAAAAACTGGAAGGACGTCGGCGGCCCGGACCGCAAGATTGTTGTTATCTCCCGCGATACCTCCTCCGGTACCTACGAGACCTGGGAAGGCAAAATCATGAATAAGGAGCGCGTGTACGCCGGCGCTCTGCTGCAGGCCTCCAACGGCGCCGTGGTGCAGGCCGTGTCCAAGAACAAGTACGCCATCGGCTACATCGGCTACGGCTACCTGGATAGCTCCACCAAAGCTGTGACCGTGGACGGCATTGAGGGCAACCCCGAAACCGCCTCCAGCGGCGAATACCCCATCTCCCGCTACCTCTACATCTTCACCAAGGGCTGGCCCAAGGGTGAGACCGCCAAGTTCGTGATGTACCTCGTGAACCCCCGTCAGGGTCAGAAGCACGTCAAGGACGCCGGCTACGTTCCTCTGTACTAAAGACATGACGAGCGCAGGCCGCACCCGGACCTGCGCACAGGGCGCCCCCTTCACGCTCCACGGAGCGGGAAGGGGGCCAGCTTGCGAACATGGCCGGACAGACCGGCCATACTTGAGAGAGGATTCCAATGGCACTGAGTCGACAAATCAAAGAGCGGGTTATCCGTGCCGGGTTCTTCACCACGGCGTTTACATCCATCTTTGTGCTCGCGCTGATTATGTTCTTCCTGTTCAAGGAAGGACTGCCCATATTCGATGTGTACCCCATCAAAAAATTTCTTTTTGGCACGGAGTGGTACCCCACGGCGGATCCGCCGGACTTTGGCATTTTCCCGCTGCTGGTTGGCTCCATTCTGGTCACGGTGGCGTCCTCTGCCATCGCCATTCCCCTTGGGGTGATGACGGCCATCTATCTGGCCGAGATTGCCTCGCACCGGGTGCGCAGCATCGTCAAACCCATGGTGGAACTGCTGGCCGCGTTGCCGTCTGTTGTCATCGGCTTCTTCGGCATGGTGGTGTTTGCGCCGTTTTTGCAGAACTGGCTGGACGTGGCCACGGGGCTGAACCTCTTTAACGCGGCGGTGATGCTGGCGTTTATGAGTGTGCCCACCATCTGCTCCATCTCCGAGGACGCCATCTACGGCGTGCCCAATGAGCTGAAGGAAGCCTCGCTCGCTCTGGGGGCCACCCACTGGGAGACCATCTTTAAGGTTGTGCTCCCTGCCAGCCTGTCCGGCATCTCCACGGGCGTCATCCTTGGCATGTCGCGCGCCATTGGCGAGACCATGGTCGTGCTGATGGTAGCGGGCGGCGCTGGGCTTATTCCGGAATCCATTTTCGACCCGGTGCGGCCCATGCCGGCATCCATCGCGGCAGAAATGGCCGAGGCCCCGTTCCAGGGCGACCACTACTACGCGCTGTTTGCCACGGGCATCGTGCTCTTCCTCTTTACCCTGCTGTTCAACGTGCTGGCCGATTACATCGCGGAGAAGCACAAGCAGGTTGGCGCCGCCACGCTGTAGGCCGCACGAAGGAATCGATTCATGACAACGGAAACAACAATGAATGGACGGGAGTCTGCCGTGGGTACCGCCGAATCCACTTCCCCGGATATGACCATGAATGGCAAGGGCGCCCGCAGCGCTGTGGAAAAGATCATGTTTGGTCTGTTCCGCGGGGCCTCGGGCATTAACGGGCTGGCGCTCATCATCATCTGCGCCTTTTTGCTCTACAACGGTCTGCCCGCCATTTCGTGGGAGTTTTTGACCGAAGCGCCGCGCAACTCCATGACCGAGGGTGGCATCTTCCCCTGCATTGTGGGGACGTTCATCCTCTCCTTTGGAGCGATGCTGGTGGCGTTTCCCCTTGGTGTGGCCTCGGCCGTGTACCTGAACGAGTACGCCACCTCGCGCAAGATGGTGCGCGTCATCCGCCTTGGCATCAACAACCTCGCCGGGGTGCCGTCGGTGGTGTTTGGCCTGTTTGGGCTGGCCTTCTTTGTGACCTTCATGAAGATGGGCGTCAGCATCCTTGCGGGTGTGTTGACCCTTGGCGCGTTGGTGCTGCCTGTCATCATCGGCACGGCGGAAGAAGCCCTGCGGACGGTGCCGGATACCTACCGCGAGGCCTCCCTTGGCCTTGGCGCCACCAAGTGGCAAACCGTGCGCAGTGTGGTGCTGCCAGCGGCGCTGCCAGGCATGCTGACGGGCGCCATTCTTGGCCTGTCCCGCGCGGCGGGCGAAACCGCGGCCATCATGTTCACGGCCTCGGTGTTCTATACGCCCAAGATGCCGAACTCCATCTTCAGCGACGTTATGGCCCTGCCGTACCATGTGTACGTGCTGGCAACGGCGGGTACGGAAATCGAGAAAACCCGTCCCTTGCAGTACGGCACGGCGCTGGTGCTCATCGGTCTTGTGCTGGGCATGAACATTTTCGCCATCTGGCTGCGCGCCCGTTTGCAGAACAAGCGCTAACCGTTCATCAGGAAGCGAGCAATGGCGGGGCGTTGCGCGGGTGTGCAAAATGTGTAACGTGATTGTAACACTGTAACAATACGCACGTCACAGTGGTGGTGTTGAAACACAAGCGTCACACATGCACGTACTCAGTCTGGAGAGCACATGGCCAACGAAAATATTCTGATTGTGGAAGACGACGAAGACATCCTGCAATTGTTGTCGTTCAACTTCGAGTCCGCAGGGTTTGTGGTGAACACCGCGCGCGATGGCAAGGACGGCCTCATGAAGGCGCGGGAAAAGCACCCCGACATCGTCCTGCTGGACCTGATGCTGCCGGGTATGGACGGCTTTGAGGTGTGCCGCGAACTCAAGCGCGAGGAAACCACCTCCGCCATCCCGGTCATCATGCTCACCGCGCGTGGGCAGGAAGTGGACCGCATTGTGGGGCTGGAACTGGGCGCTGACGACTATGTGGTCAAGCCCTTCAGCTTCCGCGAGCTGATGCTCCGCGTTCGCGCCGTGCTGCGGCGCGTTGGCGGCATTGCGCCGGAGCGCACCGTGCTGGAGCGCGGTGAACTGCTGGTGGACCTTGAGGCGCACAAGGTGAGCATAGGCGGCGACGAGGTGGCCCTGACGGCCACGGAGTTCAAGTTGCTGTCCGAGCTCATCTCCTCAAGCCCGCGCGTGCAGACGCGTGATCAGTTGCTGTCCACCGTCTGGGGCTATGAATTTGAGGGCTACGCCCGCACCGTGGATACCCACGTGCGCCGCCTGCGGCAGAAACTCGGGGACTGCTCCCGCTTTGTGGAAACCGTGCGCGGCGTTGGCTACAGGTTTAAGGAGTAGGGCGTGGCGGGCATGTCATTTCGTACACGGCTCCAGCTTGCGTTTATCCTCGTCATTGCTGCGGCCCTGCTGATTCCGGCGCTGTACTCCCGCTACGTCTTTCGCGGGGATGTGCTGGAGGACGCCAAAACCGGCGCAGTGCGCGAGCTGCGCCTTGCCGAACAGCTGCTCATTATCCATGGGGACTTTCCCAGCGAGGAGAGCCTGCACCACTGGCTGGACGACCTTGG
>NZ_JBUDSW010000119.1:0-10640 GCF_054921475.1 Desulfobaculum sp.
CGCCTGCCGGGCGGGGTGCGAGTGTCATCTCGCTGTCAGCCGTGCCAGACAGGGTTTTCGCCCCTGTGGAGGGCTGAGAATTTTCCCTGAATTTGGGCAGTATTTGGCAGTATTCGGCCTTGAGGGCCATATACGTTTTTGCTAGGTACCGCTCACTCATTACGCAGTGAACTTCAGGTGCCCACAGGGCAATTATGGAAATCCGGTGCGAGTCCGGAGCGGTCCCGCCGCTGTATTTCCAAGCATTTCACGGCCATGCCGCCGAGATGCGCGAGAAGGGAAAGCCAGTCATCCTGCCTGAAGCGTTTCTGACCGTCCGGGGTACGCGGATACCACGGCGGGCAAGAAATACATCCCCCGAACCCTCCCGCGGCAAATCTTGGGCCGCAGGGTAAAAATCATGGCACGACGGCTTGAAGCAGTTTCGTGGTCGCATGTGTTTTGTCGTGTGCGATCCGGCGCTTTGTGCCGTCAGCGGAGACCCGATGCCGAAACAGATTCTCAAACGCGACGGTTGTCTTGAAACCTGGTCTACGGAGCGCATTGCTGGCGCCATCTTGAAGGCTCTCAATTCCAGCGGCATCAAGGACCCGCTCCTTGGCAAGCGCCTTGCCCGCAAGGTTGCCGAGCATATCGACGCCGAGGGCGTGGACGTTCCGGAGCAGGAATACGTTCAGGACACTGTGCAGTTGGTGCTGATGGAAGCCCGCCTCTACTCCGTGGCCGAGCGCTACATCATCTACCGCGAAAAGCGGCGCGAGATGCGCAACCAGAATCAGGCCTATATCGACATCTCCAAGATGATCGAAAGCTATCTGGACCGCTCCGACTGGCGCGTGAACGAGAACTCCAATATGGTGCATTCCTTTCAGGGGCTCATCCTGCACATGGCCGGTTCCGTTCAGGCCCGGTACGTGCTGGAAAAGTACCCGGAAGAAGTGCGGCAGGCCCACAACCATGGCTATTTCCACCTGCATGACCTGTCCTTCGGCCTTGCGGGCTACTGCTCCGGCTGGAGCCTGAGGGATCTGCTGCTGGAAGGCTTTAACCTGAGCGGCCGTTGCTCCTCCACGCCGCCTAAGCACTTTGACGCCGTGTGCGGACAGATTGTCAACTTCCTCGGCACGCTGCAGAACGAGTGGGCTGGCGCACAGGCGTTCAATAACGTGGACACCTACCTCGCCCCCTTTGTGCGTGAGGACGGCCTGAGTTACCACGACGTGAAGCAGCAGATGCAGAAGCTGCTCCACAACCTGAACACCACCTCGCGTTGGGGCGGCCAGAGCCCGTTCACCAACTTTACCTTTGACTTCGTGCCGCCCAAGCACATGGCTAAAGAGGCCGTGATCATTGGCGGCAAGCTGATGGATTCCACCTACGGCGACTACGCCGAGGAAATGGAAATGATCAACCGCGCGTTCCTTGAAGTGATGCTTGAGGGCGACGCTGACGGCCGCATCTTCTCCTTCCCGGTGCCCACGTACAACGTCACCTCCGACTTTCCGTGGGATTCCGAGTCCGGCAAGCTGCTGCTGAAGATGACCTCCCGCTACGGCGCGCCGTACTTCCAGAACTTCATCAACTCGGACCTGAACCCCGAGGACGTGCGTTCCATGTGCTGCCGCCTGCAGATGGACCTGCGCGAGATCCGCAAGAAGACCGGTGGCCTGTTCGGCGCTGGCGACCTGACCGGTTCCATCGGCGTCGTCACCCTGAACCTGCCCAAGCTGGCCTATCTGGCCCACAACGAGGAAGACTTCCTCGACCTCGTGGCCGAGTACGCCAGCCTTGCCAAGGATTCCCTGGAGTACAAGCGCAAGCTCGTCACCCAGAACCTTGAGGCGGGCATGTTCCCGTTCTCGCGCCGCTACCTGAAGAATGGCTACAAGGGCCACTTCTCCACCATCGGCGTTATTGGCGGCCACGAGGCCTGCCTGAACCTTCTTGGCAAGGGCATCGAGAGCGAAGCCGGTCTGCGCCTGATGCGCCGTACGCTCAAGCACCTGCGCAAGCTCATCGTGGACTTCCAGGAAGAGACGGGCAACCTCTACAACCTTGAGGCCACCCCCGGCGAAGGCACCTGCTACCGTCTGGCAAAAATCGACAAGGACCTGTACGAAGACATCAAGACCTCCGGTCAGGATGTGCCGTACTACACCAACTCCACGCTGCTGCCCGTGGGCATCACCTCCGACGTGGTGACCGCGCTGGAGCACCAGAACGAGCTGCAGACCGTGTATAACGGCGGCACTGTGTTCCACACCTTCCTTGGCGAGGCCGCGCCCTCCGAGGAAAGCGTGAAGAGCTACCTCCTCCGCGCCATGTCCAACACCAAGATTCCGTATATCTCGGTGACGCCCACCTTCTCGGTGTGCAAGGAGCACGGCTACATCTTCGGCGAGCACTTCTCCTGCCCCACCTGCGGTGAGGATACGGAAGTCTACACCCGCGTTGTGGGCTACTACCGTCCCGTGAACCGCTGGAACAAAGGCAAGCAGGAAGAGTATCGCGACCGCAAGGAATACGCTATGGAGTCCTTCTGCGGCTGCGAGTGCAGCGCCTAGCACAGGCGAGAGCAGCGGCCTTTTCGAGAGCGTTTTCACAGGAGTTCATGCATGATACTCAGTGCGCAGCAGTTGCGCGCCCTCCGG
This sequence comes from Desulfobaculum sp., assembly GCF_054921475.1. Taxonomy (NCBI): domain Bacteria; kingdom Pseudomonadati; phylum Thermodesulfobacteriota; class Desulfovibrionia; order Desulfovibrionales; family Desulfovibrionaceae; genus Desulfobaculum; species Desulfobaculum sp. Next base: position 2,652 of record NZ_JBUDSW010000119.1, read on the forward strand.
CAGCGCAACGATGAAGAATTGCGAAAGGGGCAGTACGCCAAGCACGGCTATCCCGCGCATACCATTCGCGACCTGTTGCAGACCGTGGAGGCGCTGAAAAAGGAAAAGAAAAAGTGGCAACGCCTTGCCACCACGCGCGGCAAAACCCTCGACGAAATCCATGAGCTGGCCGAGAAAAACGGCAACGGCAATGGCACCGGAGAGTGCAGCTAGCCCGCTCGAGAAATACCGCAATAATGAAAGGGCCGGGAGGATATATCCTCCCGGCCCTTTTTGCGTGCGGCCCCAGCAGGGAAGGGGCGCAGATTTTTGCCGCAACGGGGCGGCCGGAATTGTTCAGCTTTTGCTCCAAAATGTGTTGAACTCGGGAAAAGCCTTGCCCCATCGGCGCATTTCGGATTTCGGACAGCTGCGAATTGCGTTACCCTTGATGGGAGTCGATACGTCCGCCGCGCGCTGGCGAGGGCGCGTGGCACAAGCTTCACCAGGGGGACAGGATGAAGATAGCAGTCGAAATCACGGTGTTTAACGAGGTGATTACGAAAGTTGTCGAGTACCCGGGTATCCCGCAGAGCCACGCGGAAGTGATCCGCTGGCTGATGGCTGAAAAGATCGACCTGAAGTGGACGGACTATGAGAACGCCCCGGTTGAGGACAAGTTTGTGTTTGACCTCAAGGACGGTGTGTCTCACTGAGGGTGCGGGGCCGGGAAAAAGACCGTGCGGGAGCGCTGTGCCCCGTGCCGGTTGCCTTTAATGACAAGCACGCGGCCCCGGTCATGAAATTCATGGAGCAAGTGGACGTCGGCGAGATGGGAGAGCGCCGCGTCCAGCTCCGCATCAAGGCGCGCCTCCTCACCGGGGACGGCGCACAAACCAAGTAGGCGGTCGCGCGCAATGCCGCAGCTTCCGCCACAGGCCCAAAGGGCGGCATGCAGCCATCTCGCCAGCCCGTGGGGCGCCAGCAAGACCCGCTCGCGCAGGAACATGCGCAGGGCGGGTCTGTTGTGAAACGCGCCCGCCACGGCGGGGTGCACGCGGGCGATGCAGGTGTCATCCATCCGGTCATACAGCAGGCTCTGCATCATTTGGAAGGAAATACGGTAGCGCGCGTCCTCTAGGGAGAGGCGGGCATGCTCCAGCCGCGACAGGCTGGCGTGCACGCGGCGGCGGTTGTCCTGGCGGCTGCGCAGGTCAAGGGTGGCGAGGATGTCCGGCATGTGCACGCGGACGATGCCGTCGCCGGACTCGCTGTCTCCGGCGGCAAGGCACGCCGTCAGCACGTCTAGGTCAAATTGGTCGAACCGTTCGCCGGTGAAGGTGAAACGGCGCGTGGCCGTTGGCATATCCAGCTGATGGCAGTGCATATGTGGCCTGCGTCCGCCCCACACCGCGCGGAACAGGCTGGAGGCCATAATGCAGGCGGGCGTGATGCGCAGAAAGCGGTTCTCGTCCGGGGTGAAGCCGTTTTGCGTGGCGGCGTCGCCGGGATGGGGGCCGGATATGTACCAACTGGGCGTGTCGAACGTGCCTTCATCGGCGTAGAACATGGCGTTATCCTCTGCGCGCCCTGTGGCGCGGTGTCCGTCCGACTTCCGGGCGAACGGCGGGGCGAGTCCTCAATCTCCCCGCCGTCCGCGGACCGGAAGTCGCACCTACTATGCCAATCGCGCGGCGGCCATGCGTACCCGCCGCGCGTGACCCCCATTTCTACAGGTCTGCTGGCAGGGTCTTCAGTTCCGCATAGGAGAAGACCGGGCCGTCCTTGCAGACGTATTTTGAACCGATATTGCACCGCCCGCACAGGCCGACGCCGCATTTCATGCGCTTTTCCAGCGTGGTGATGATGTTTTCATCGGCAAAGCCCATCTTCTTCAGCGCTTGCAGCGTGAACTTGATCATGATGGGTGGCCCGCAGGTGACGGCGATGGTGCGCGCCGGGTCGGGGTGGACCTTGTCCTGCAGGACGTTGGGGATAAGCCCCACTTCGTGCTCCCAGCCCGGGGCTTCATTGTCGATGGTCAGGATGGTGCTGAGGTCGCCGCGCTCCAGCCAGTCCGGCAGTTCGTACTGGTAGGCCATGTCTTGTGGGCTGCGCGCGCCGTACAGCAGGGTGATGTCGCCGTAGTCGCCGCGGTTGTCCAGCATATACAGGAGCAGGGTGCGAAGGGGCGCCATGCCGATGCCGCCGCCGACGAAGACGATGTCCTTGCCCTTCATGTCCTCATACGGGAAGCAGTTGCCAAGGGGCGCGCGAACGCCAATCTGGTCGCCGGCGCGCAGTTGGTGCAGCTTGCCCGTCAGCTCGCCAACGCGCATGACGGAGAATTGCAGATAGTCCATGCGCGTCGGTGAGGAGTTGATGACAAAGGTTGCCTCGCCCACGCCAAACACCGACAGCTGGCCGACCTGCCCCGGCTCGAAGGTGAAGGCCTTCATGCGGTCCTCATTATTGAGGGTGACGCGGAAGGTCTTGATATTGGGCGTTTCGTCGATGACCTCTTGAATGGTCGCCATGTCCGGCAGGTAGAGGTTGGCCATGTTCTTTTGCGGCATATGGGTCATGATTGCGCCTCCGTCTCGGTGTGCGGCTCATGGGCGAGCACGCCGCATAAGACTTCGCGTATGTCCATGGAAACGGGGCAACTGCGGATGCACCGCCCGCAGCCCACACAGGCGATCTCGCCGCCGTGGCTTTGCGGGTAGTAGGCGAACTTGTGCCCCACGCGGTTGCGGAAGCGTTGGCTCTTGTCCGCGCGCGGGTTGTGTCCGCTTCCTTCCAGCGTGAACAGGGCGGACATGCAGTTGTCCCACGAGCGCACGCGTGTACCGGTGGAGCCTTTTGGCTCGTCGGTGATGTTGAAGCAGTAGCAGGTGGGGCACACATAGGAGCACACCCCGCAGCTGAGGCATTTGTCGGAAACCTGCTGCCACAGCTCGGTGTGGTCAAACAGCGCCGCGATGTGCTCGGGCGCGCCCGTCAGGTCCGTGGCTTCGCCAAGGGCCTCGCGCGCGGTGGCGTGGGCGGCTTCGGCTTCATCCTGCGCGCTTTCGGGCGGCGCGGTGAAGTTTTCGTCCTCAAGGAACGGCTCGCCGCGCGGAGTCAGGGCGAGGGCAAGGTAGCCGCCGGTGACGGGCGTTAGCAGGATATCTGAGCCTTCGGTGCCAGCCGGGTCGCCGCCGGTCCAGTTGCAGAAGCATGTGGGCGCGGGGGTGGTGCAGGCAATGCTGGCCACCACGGTAGTGTCGCGCCGCGCGGTGTAGTATTTGTCCGGATTCTCCGGGTCCGCAAAAACGCGGTCAATAACGGCCGCGCCGCGTGCGTCGCAGGGGCGCACGCCAAACAGGAGCGTTGGCGTGGTGTGCAGGGTTTCGTGCACGTCCAGCACCACCTTGTCCGGGTTTTCCGGGTCCTTGACGTAGCGGTAGGCCATAAGGGTTTCGCTGGGCGGGATGAGCGCCGTCTTGGGCGAGACCGTGGCGGGCTGGTCAAGGCACAGGGTTCTGTCCGAGGCAAAGGGGCGGAACACAACGGCCTCCCCCTCCCGGACCGGAGCCAGAACGCGGCGGTCTGCGGCCTGCCGGGTCAGCCACGGCAGAAGCTTCTCCGTGGCAAGGAACTTGGGCGTCGGCATTACCAGCTCCTTTCCTTGATTGTGGGTTCTTCCTCGCGGAAATCGAGCAGTGGCGGTGTGGCGGTGGTGTCCGTCCCCGCCGCGTAGTCAAACAGGCGGTGGATTTCGCGGTTCATCCTTTGGCGCAGGGCCAGGATGGGGATGTCCATGGGGCAGGCGCGCTCGCACTCGCCGCATTCCGTACACCGCCCCGCCGTGTGCAGGGTGTGCATGATTTGGAATATCAGCTTTTCGCGCGGGTGGTCCTCCTGCGTGACCCAGTGCGGGTCGCGCGTTTGCGCGGCGCATTGGTCGCGGCAGACGCACAGCGGGCAGGCATTGCGGCAGGCGTAGCACCGGATGCACCGCGACATCTGCTCTTCCCAAAAGGCGAAGCGTGCTGGCTCGTCCATATCTTCAAGCATGGCGAGGGTGCGTCCGGGCGCGAGCGGGGCGTCCACCGCGCCGCTGCGTTCGCCAATGAATTCGTCGGCCAGCAGGGCATCCGGATAGGCGCAGGAGCGGCACTTTTCCGCCAGCACCTGTTCGCGCCGCAGCACGTGGGTATCGGCGCCGCAGGTGACGGTGACGTCGTCCCCGTCCATACTGATGGCGTCCGCGTGGCCGCACCCGGCAAGGCGCAGCACCTCCGCCGGACTGACCACACCGCTACAGCTGAGGCCAAAGACCGTCACCTCGTCGCGGTCGATGAGGTTTTCTTGAATGAGTTCCACAATAGTGCGGCTGTCGCAGCCCTTGGCGACGATGCCCACCTTTTGCCCGCGCAGGTCCGTGAGGTAGCGGGCGAGGTTGTGCACGCACGTGGGGCCAAGGACCATGCGGTCCAGATCGGCCTCCGTGCGGATAAACAGGGGCGCGGCGTGCAGGGCGTCCGGCCCCGTGCCCCACGCCAGCACGACATCCAGCCGGGGCAGGGCTTCGCGGATGGCGTCCTTGAGGGTATCGAGCTTAGACACTGTGCGGCTCCTTTTCTGCGTGGACGGGCATCTGCGCCTCGGTGGCGGCCTGGAAGCGGGCAAGCTCCGCTCCCGCCTCGCCGGGGGAGAAGGTGGGGATGGGACCGAGGGCGTGAATCTGCTCGGTGAAGGTGGTGACCACCTGCTGCCAGCGCTGCCCCTCGGAGGCCGAAACCCACGTGTACTCAAAGCGTCCGGGCGCAATGCCGATGATGGGCAGGAAGGACTTGAGCGCTTCCAGCCGTCTGCGGGCGTAGAAGTTGCCTTTGGAGTAGTGGCAGTCGTTGGGGTGGCAGCCGGAGACCAGCACCCCATCCGCGCCGCTGAGCAGCGCCTTGACCACGAACAGCGGATTCATGCGTCCGGAGCAGGGTACGCGGATGACGCGCAGGTCCGTTGGCTGGCTAAAGCGGCCAACACCGGCGGTGTCCGCGCCCCCGTAGGAGCACCAGTTGCACAAAAAGCCTATGATCCGCAGTTCCTTGCCGTTTAGACCTGGCATAACGCATTGACCTCGGCGAGTATCTGGTTGTCTGTGAAGTGCTGGAGCTGGATGGCCCCTTGCGGACAGGTGGAGGTGCAGATGCCGCAGCCCTGACACACCGTTTCAATGACCGATGCCTTGGTCTGGCCGCGGAAGTCCGTCATCTCAATGGCGCCGAAGGGGCAGGTGGACTCGCATTTGCCGCAGCCCACACAGCGGGACATGGACACCAGCGAAACCTGCGGGTCGCTCTCCAGTTTGTCCTTGGACAGCAGGCCCACCACCTTGCAGGCGGCGGCGCTGCCTTGCGCCACGGAGGAGGGGATATCCTTTGGCCCCTGACAGGAGCCGGCCAAAAAGACGCCAGCGGTGTTGGTTTCCACGGGTTTGAGCTTGGGGTGACCTTCCATGTAGAACCCGTAATGGTCGTAGGAGATGCGCAGCTTTTCCGCGAGGTCCGGCGCGCCCTTGGCGGCCTCGGCCCCGACGGCCAGCACCACAAGGTCGGCTTCGACCTCAACCTGCGTGCCCATAAGCGTATCCGCACCGCGTACGATGAGCCGGTCCCCGGAGGGGTAAATCATGGACACACGGCCACGGATGTAGCGCGCGCCGTATTCTTCCTGCGCGCGGCGGACGAACTCGTCATAGCTCTTTCCGGGAGCGCGGATGTCCATATAGAAGACATAGGACTGGGAGTCCGGCAGGTGGTCCTTGGCGAGGATGGTCTGCTTGGCCGTGTACATGCAGCAAAAGCCCGAACAGTAGGGCCGGTCCACGGATTTATCGCGCGAGCCGACGCACTGGATGAACACGATGTCCCGTGGCTCCTTGCCGTCGGAGGGGCGCTTGATGTGTCCGCCCGTCGGGCCGGAGGCGGACAGCATGCGCTCGAATTGCAGGGAGGTGACGACGTCCGGATAGCGGCCGCCGCCGTACTCGCCGTAGCGCGTGTGGTCAAAGAGGTCATAGCCCGTGGCCGTAATGATGGCGCCGACGTGCTCGGTGACCATTTCGTCCTGCTGGGTGAAGTCGATGGCTTCCGTGGGGCAGAATTTGGCGCATGCGCCGCATTTGTCCTTGGTGAGCTTGATGCAGAATTCCGGGTTGATGGCGGCCTTTTTGGGGATGGCCTGCGGGAAGGGAATGCCAATGGCCGTGGTGGGGGCGAGGCCTTCGTTGAACGGGTCCTCGGTCTTTTTGGCCGGGCACTTTTCCATGCATAGGCCGCAGCCGGTGCACGCGTCCCAGTTCACGTAGCGCGCCTTTTGGCGCACCTTGACGGTGAAGTTGCCCACATAGCCGTCCACCTGCTCCACCTCGGACAGGGCGTGGAGGGTGATGTTCGGATGCTGGGCGATTTCCACCATGCGCGGGCCAAGGATACAGCTGGAGCAGTCCACGGTGGGGAAGGTTTTATCCAGCTTGGCCATTTTGCCGCCGATGGTCTGGGTGCGCTCCACAAGCACCACATCAAGGCCCGCCTCGGCGCAGTCCAGCGCGGCTTGAATGCCAGCCACGCCGCCGCCGATGACCATGACCCGCTTGGTCACATCAAACTGCGAAGAGGACAGCGGGCTGTCGTTTCGCAGTTTGGCGACGGCCATGTGGACAAGGTCCGTGGCCTTGGCGGTGTTGGCGTCCCGGTCCTTGCCAATCCACGAGACGTGCTCGCGGATGTTGGCCATTTCGAACATGTAGGGGTTCAGCCCCGCGCGCTGGACGGCCTTGCGGAAGGTCGCCTCGTGCATGCGCGGTGTGCAGGAGGCCACGACAACGCCGTCAAGGGCGTGGTCGTGCACGGCCTGTATGATGCCCTCCTGCCCCGGTTCCGAGCAGGCGTAGAGGGTGTCCGTTGCGTAGGCCACATCGGGGAACAGGCGCGCGGCGCCGGCAACCTTGGCCGTGTCCACGGTTCCTTCGATGTTGCTGCCGCAGTGGCACACGAAAACTCCGATTCTCATCTGTTTTTCTCCTCGCTGTGTCCTAGGCGGTCGCCTTGGCGTCTGCGGCCTTCGGACCTATGCGGTCCAGCAGCTTGAAGGGCGGGACATAGAGCTTGTCCAGTCCGAGGGCGGCATCATCAAGGCCGAGGGCCAACCCGATGAGCTGGGAATAGTAGAACACCGGCATATTGTGGCGGGTGTTGTTATCGCGGTTGATTTGGCCTTGGCGCATGTCCAGATTCATCTGGCACAGCGGGCAGGCGGTGACGATGGCGTCCGCGCCCATGGATTCGGCCACGTCAAGGATGCGCCCCGACAGCCGCGTAACCACGCCGCGCCGCGTGACGCCAAGGGACGCGCCGCAGCACTCCGTCTTGAGCGGGAAGGGGACAATCTCCGCGCCAAGGGCGGGCATGAGCACATCCAGCGACATGGGGTTTTCCGGGTCGCCGAAGTTCATCAGCTCCTTGGGGCGGCTGAGCATGCAGCCATAATAGGGGGCGAGCTTCAGGCCGGTCAGGGGCTTTGTGGTGCGGTCCTTCAGGCCCTGCGCGCCGATGTGTTCAAAGATGATTTGCAGCACGGAGACAATGGGGATGTCCGTTGGGATGGCGCCGTCCACAAGGCGCTCCACCTTGGCGCGGAAGGCGTCGTCCTGCAGTTTGTGTCTGGTGGAGCGCAGGTTTTTGAGACAGCTGGGGCAGGGGGTGGTGATGGTGTCCAGCCCCATGGTGCCTGCCTGCATGATGTTGCGGGCGGACAGCGCCGCCGAGAGGACCGGGTCTACGGCGTGGGCGGGGGTGGACCCGCAGCAGCTCCAGCCGGGAATTTCTTGAAGGCCAATGCCGAGCTGCTCGCAGATGGCGCGGGTGGACGCGTCGTACTCGATGGACGTCCCCGTTGCGGAACAGCCGGGATAGTAGGCGAAGCGGCTCATCTGGACGTCTCCTGTGCGTAGCGCTTGAATAT
>NZ_JBUDSW010000120.1:0-10531 GCF_054921475.1 Desulfobaculum sp.
GTGGCATTGGGACATCCGTCCGTCCAGAACAGCGAATTCCACGTTGAAGCATAGCTCCCAAATGTCGTGTTTTGATGGATAAAGGTGTTGAGCGCGCTGCGCAGCTTTGTGCCATTGCCCTCGGTGTAGGCGAGGATGACAGCCGGCGGGTACAGATTCCGGGTTGCGACATCGAAGCATTGCGCCTGAATCGACGCATAGAAGGCCGCCGAGAGCGCACACAGGGCAAGCAGACTCCCGATGAGTTTTCGCATGATCCCTCCAAGCCGGCGCAGACGCCGGGTGGCGCGCCTCCGGCATTATGACGTGTTGGAATGCGCGGCCCGGTACAGGCCGGGCCGCGCGGCGGCTGCTAGCACTTCGCGGGGGTGATGGTCCACGCGTTGTCCGCGCCAAGGGTTGCCGTCATGTTGTAGACATTGGGCGGGAACTCAACCACGGCCTTGTTGGTGATGGTTTCAACGTCCAGCACCTGCCCTTCCACGTAATCGCCGAAGGCCACCCAGTAGGTGGGATGCGGGATGAAGACTTCCGTCAGGTTGGGCTGCGCCTCCACGGCGAAGGACGCCTTGCCGCCCATGGCGATGCCAACGGAGGCCTCGCGCAGCGGGATGGTGTCGTCCTGATGGATGTAGAGGTTGCCAGCCTGCGCGCCCTTGCGCTGATCCAGGAAGGTGTACGCACCGTCATAGCGCGTGAAGTCCACGTGGTTGGAGGTCACGAGGTCGGCGGGCCACAGCTGCTGGGCGTCAAAGACCACGCCGGGAATCAGCTCGCCCACTTCGCTCCACGTGAAGTTGTAGTCGATGCTCCACGTGAACTTCAGGCGGTAGTTCTTGGGATGGCAGCGCTTGGTCAGCCACGCCAAGGACAGGATGTTGGAGTTGCTCATGTCCGGCGGCGTCTGAAAAACGCAGAAGTCGCCACTGTTGGTGGAATTGTTCACGAACTGAATGGAATACTGCATGGTGTTGTCTCCTTGTCGGGTTGGTGTCATTTGCCTTCGGTTGCTTTTTGCTCCACGTGCCGCATGGGGGTATCACTTCATACGCACTCTCCTTGTTGCGTCTCCTCCACTCGTTTTTTCTGCAGAAAATAGTGTTTTCGATATTGCCCGGGTGTGACGTGGAAGTGCTCCTTGAACTTGCGGCAAAAATCCTCTTCCTTGGCAATGCCGAAGTGATTTCCCACCTGCTCCACGCGGATTTCCCTGTTGCACTCCAAAAGACGCCGCGCCCTGCGCATCTTTTCCCACTCAATGGACAGCCGCGCGAGGTGTCTTTTCTTTTCGCCGCACCGCTTGTTGTACAGGCGGCAAAGATGCGTCGGCGTAATGCCGATATCATCCGCAAGGCTCTGCACTGTCATTTGAGAAAGCTCGTCGTCCCGTGCATTCATGATGCGAAACGCCGCTTCTTCCAGCCGGGTCCATCTTCGATTCTGATGTGAATTCTTTTTCTGCATATCTGTATTGCGCCTCTGGATTGATGTGCCGTACTGACTGCATTAAATATCCGTCGTGCAATTTCTGGAACCCCGAGATATAGACAAGCCTATACCCCGCGCCGCGCCGCAGCGGCAATCAGGGCAACACACTGACGCATAGGGAAATTCACCACGGTGGATATGCAGAAAGGCCGCACAGCGGCGCGCAAGGTGCGCGTGCAAATCCGTGCATCAAAAGCAAGGACGGGGAGATGCGCCCATGTTCCTTCTGTGGGCGAACACGCCCCCACACGGCGAAAAATGGGCTTTTTTTAGCTGGACGCGCCCAGAGGCGCAGGGCCAAAGCGGGGAATTAAAGGCGGCCAAGAATGCAAAAATCCGCCCCCGGCAGTGCCGGAGGCGGATCGTTACGGCCAATGGATGGCAATGGAAAGAATTCGGAAAAAGAAAGAACTACCAGCGCAGCAAGCGCCGTAAAAGCCCTATTCCCGAGGCGGCGAGCAGCAGCACCAAAACGGCGCACAAGGTGATGGACAGGAAATTTGTCTGCCCCGCCGTGCCCGCGAACTCCAAAAACAGACGCCCAACGCCAATGAGCAGTATACTCCCCGCGCCCACACCGCCTGTAAAGACGACAACGGCGAGGAAAACATTGCGCGAGCCATACACAAGAACAAGGATAAACAGCATCAAAATGCCTGTCAGGATGGTCATGGCGCTCTCTCCTTGTGCTTGAGGGAGGATTCCGCCGCCGGGAGGCACAGCGCGCAGGCCGGGGCGTTCTCCACACATAGCAGATTCCGCGCTCCTGCGCCACGGGGACGGCGTGAGCTTGGCCCCTGCACTCGCCCTCACTCCGCGCCCTTGGGCAAAAGAAAAGCCCCCGGAGGCCGGGGGCTTGGAGGCGCGTCGTCAGCAGCGCGTGGCGCGTATTAGCCCTCGATGTAGGGCGTGATGGCTTCCACGAGCTGGTCGGGACAGGATGTGGACTTGCGGCCACAGCGGATGCCGCGCAGGCGCTCCGCCACTTCGGTCAGGGGCATGCCTTCCACAAGGCGGCCAATGCCGATGAGGTTGCCGGGACAGCCGCCCGTGAATTCCACGTTATGGAGCTTGCCGTCTTCAACCTCGAACCGGATCATCTTGGAGCAGACGCCCTTGGGGACAAAGACCTTGGCGGTGTCGGCTTCCTGCGCGGACTGGGCCGCACCGGACGGAGTAAGTTCTTCAAGATTCATGAGGCACTATCTCTTTGCGTTACAGGTTCAACTTTGGCGGCCGATGTGGCTTTTGGCCTGCCAGCAAACGAGAACTATAGGCATCCACTGCGCCGTGTCAACACGGCCCGGCGTCCTCTGCCGCTTCCGCGCGGGCATGGCGTCTTGGCGCTTGTGCGCGTACCATAGGGGCACAACGCGGGCTGAGGACCGCAGGAGCAGAAATCCGAGGGCAAGGCTGGGAATACAGGCTTCATGCCGCCTATGGTTGACATGGCCGCACGTTGGAGTATGAGCTTGCCCTTTGCGTATGGAAAAAACCGGAGTGCTACTTTGAAGCTCAAGAAGAAGTCAGAGATCGCGCTGATGCGCGAGGCGGGTCAGCTGCTGTGGCAGGCCCACATGATTGGCGCCGACATGGCGGAGGCCGGAGTCACCACCGAGGCCATCGACGCCGAGGTTGAAAAGTTCATCATCGGGCACAATGCTGTTCCCCTGTTCAAGGGTGTTCCCGGCGAAGTCCCCTTCCCGGCCACGTGCTGCATGTCCGTGAACGAGGAAGTCGTGCACGGCGTCCCCTCGTCCCGCCAACTGGCGGACGGCGACCTCATCAGCGTGGACATCGGCCTCAAGATTAACGGCTGGTGCGCGGATTGCGCCTGCACGCACGCCGTTGGCACCATTGACGACGAAAAGCGCGCGCTCATGGACGCCACCGAAGAGTGCCTGCGCATCGCCATCAAAGACATCCGTCCCGGCGTCAAATGGAGCAAAATCGCCAAGAAGATGGCCAAGCACGCCCGTAATTGCGGCTTCTCCGTCGTGGAATCCCTTGTGGGGCACGGCATTGGCGAAAGCATGTGGGAGCCGCCGCAGGTGCCCAACTACTTCTCGCGCAATTGCACGGACTTCCGCATCAAGCAGGGCATGGTCATCGCCGTTGAGCCGATGATCAATGCTGGCGTCAAGGACGTGGAGACCCTCTCGGACCATTGGACCATCGTGACCAAGGACCGCCGTCCCTCCGCCCACTTTGAGCACACCATCGCCGTCACCGCCGCCGGCGCTCAGGTCATGACCTGCGGCCCGAACGGCGAAGGATGGGCACTGGACTAACTTTTTTGGACTTTTTCCCAAAAAGTGCTTGCAATATCCTGAGAAGTGCGTAGACGTCTTCTCCGCGGGTGACGGAACACGTCACACCAACAAAATGGCGAGGTAGCTCAGGTGGTTAGAGCATGCGGCTCATATCCGCAGTGTCGGAGGTTCAAGTCCTCTCCTCGCTACCATGATTATCAAACCCCTTCCGCTTCGGCGGGAGGGGTTTTTTGTTGTGCCCCGCTCCCCCCGCCCTGCCACACACAAGGAACGCCCCCGCAAAGCCATGCTCTGCGGGGGCGTTCCTTCCTTGAGTCCCTCTTCGGGCGGCGCGCCCACCCGTCCTGATGTGCCCCCTTGGCGGCGCGCAATCCCCGCCTACAGCCCGTACAGCTGGATTTTGCGGTACAGGGTCGCCAGACCGATGCCAAGGCGCTTGGCGGCGAGGCGTTTGCCACTGGTGGACGTGCCGAAGCGATCCAGCGCCTTGGCTATGGCCTCGCGCTCCACTTCTTCCAGCGGGCGGATATCATCGGCAACCCCAATGCGCGGGGCGTCGGTTTTGATGGCGTGCAGGAAAGCTGGCAGGCAGTCCGGCGTCACCTCGCCGCTGGCGGGCATCATATTCACAATAAATTCAATGGCGTTCTCAAACTCGCGGATATTCCCCGGCCACGGATAGCTGCGCAACATCTCCATGCACTGCGGCGAGATGTGCTCAAGGCGCTTGTTGAAGCGCTCCCCGTATTTGCGGAAAAAGTGCTCCGTCAGCATGTCCACGTCCTCCAGCCTGTCGCGCAGGGGCGGAATCTCAAAGGGGATGACGTTCAGGCGGTAGAACAAGTCGCTGCGGAACGTGTTGTTGGCGATCTGCTCCTGCAAATTGTCGTTAGTAGCGGCGATAACGCGGATGTCGATGTTGATGAGCTTATTGGAGCCAAGGCGGATGACGGTGCGCTCCTGCAAAACGCGCAGCAACTTCACCTGCAAATACAGCGGCATGGAGCCGATTTCGTCAAGGAACAGCACGCCGCCGTTGGCCAGCTCAAACTTGCCCACCCGCCCGGACGAGCGCGCCCCGGTAAATGCGCCGCTGGTGTAGCCGAACAGCTCGCTTTCCAGCAGCGTATCCGGAATGGCGCCGCAGTTGATGGCGATAAACGGCTGGTCGCGGCGGTCGCTTTCCTTGTGGATGGCGCGGGCGAACAGCTCCTTGCCCGTGCCGCTCTCGCCCGTGATGAGCACCGTTGAAGACGACGTGGCAATGCTCTGCACGCGCTGTTTCAACTTGGTAATGACCGGAGACTCGCCAAGGATGGCACCAAGCCCCTCTCCGTGCGGCTGCGAGCTGATACGCGACATCCGGCGCATATAGTCGCGCTGGCTTTCAAAGATTACCAGCTTGGCAAACCGCGCATCGTCGCCCACCAGCTCCACGGTCCGCGCCATAACCGTCAGCTCCACGCCGTTACAACGCAGGTCGTATTCCTCGGCGTCCTCCACGGTGTTGCCGGTGGGCGTCATGTCCACCGCGCGGGGCAGAACGTCCTGCCGCAGTTTCATCATGCGCCGTGCGTGGGAGTTCACGTATGTAATCTCCCCGTCCCTGCCGAACACGAACACCCCATCGGAATACGCATCCACCACGCCCTGCAGCATTCCCACCGTCTGCGACATGGCTTGCAGGCGCTTGGTGTCCGCAATGGACCCCGCAACCATATTGGACATGAGCTCGATAAAGGTCAGGAACGAATCCCGCGTTTCCAGAATCCGCGCCCTGTCCTGCTCATTGAAGCAGATAATGCCAATGATGCCCTCCACCTTGCCATCCACCATGATGGGCGCGCACAGGGTGAGCTTTTCCTCGCAGGTATCGCGCTTTTTGCAGCCGTTGCAGATGGGGTGAAAGCGCGGCTTCTCCACGTACACAGGATGCCCCGAACGTCGCGCCGTGCGGTAGACCTGCCCGGCATCGATGATGCTGGTGCCCACTCCCTGGGCGTAGCGCCCCGTCCCCGCCACACGGGTAAAGGAGGAGTTCACCACCTCCACATCAAGCCCAATGACAATGGATATAACTTCCGCAATGCGCCGGATGGACGGCTCAATGGTCTCAATCATGCTCTGGCTCCGGTTCTCAAAATGAAAATAGCTTTCACGACATTTTTTGCTGGATGGAGGCTTCCGCCTCGGGGTAGTGGATGAAAAGCCCTGTCAACCAAGGCATTTTGGCTATAGCAAAAGTTTATTCTCGATACGAGAATTATTTTTCAGTTTGAGAAGCAAAGTCGCAGTGAAGCAGGGCTTTCAAATGTGGCAGAATATCGCAAAACTCTGGAATACATACCCTTTTTAAAAATCGCGCCATGTTGGCACCCTCCTTGCCTTAGAGAGTTTCACATCACGTTGAAATCCAAGGAGGTACAATGAAAACCGTACTCAATACCGATGCGGCACCCGCCGCCATCGGGCCCTACTCCCAAGCTGTCATCAAGGACGGCACCCTCTACGTCTCCGGCCAGCTTCCGGTCGACCCCGCCACGGGCGAATTGGTCGAGGGCATCGAGGCCCAGACACGGCAGAGCCTTGAAAACGTCAAGGCCATCCTGAAAGAGGCTGGCGCCACCTGTGACAACGTCTGCCGGGTCGGCGTTTTTCTGCAGGATCTGAAGGACTTCGGCACCATGAACGACATCTACGCCGAATACTTCACCGGCGGCTATCCCGCACGCAGCTGCGTTCAGGTTGCCGCACTGCCCAAGGGCGCACTGGTCGAGATTGAAGTCATCGCGGACCTTTAAGGATTCAGGACACATGAGCACAACACGTTTCATTGCCAACAAAACGGCCCGTGCGGCCACACAGAAGGTCGACGTCGACTTTCTGTCCGTCAAGCACGCCAAAGTGGCGCGCGACTTTTTCAGCACCATTGACGGCTACGCCCCCACCCCGCTGGTGGGCCTGCCCGCCCTCGCCAGCGACCTTGGCGTGGCCAGCTTCCACGTGAAGGACGAGTCCAAGCGCTTTGGCCTCAATGCCTTCAAGGTGCTGGGCTGCGGGTTCGCCATTGCCAACCACATCTGCGAAGTGCTGGACACGCCCATCTCCGAGATGAGCATGGACAAGCTCTGCTCCGCCGAGGTGCGCGAGGCTGTGGGCGAAATCACATTCGTCTCCGCCACGGACGGCAACCACGGCCGCGGCGTGGCTTGGGCCGCCAATAGGCTGGGGCAAAAGTCCGTCATCTACATGCCCAAAGGCTCGGCCAAGGCGCGTCTGGACAACATCCGCGCCGAAGGCGCAGACGCCAGCATCACAGACATGAACTACGACGACGCCGTTCGCCTTGCCTGGCAAAACTCGCAGGAAAAGGGCTGGGTCATGGTGCAGGACACCGCATGGGACGGCTACGAGAAGATTCCCGGCTGGATCATGCAGGGCTACACCACCCTCGCCTTTGAGGCGCTGGAACAGTTCGAGGAGCAGGAAGGCGCGCGTCCCACCCATGTTTTCCTGCAAGCTGGTGTCGGCTCCTTTGCTGGCGGCGTGCAGGGCCTTTTAGCCGCGCGCTACGGCGACGACAGGCCCAAGACCGTCGTCGTTGAGCCGGAGCTTGCGGACTGCATCTTCCGCTCTGCGCAGGCCGCAGACGGCGACCCGCACTTTGTCACGGGCGACATGGCCACCGTCATGGCCGGTCTTGCCTGCGGCGAGCCAAACACCGTGGGCTGGGGCATCCTCCGCGATTACAGCGACGGCTACATCTCCTGCCCGGACTGGGTGGCCGCCAACGGCATGCGCATGCTGGCCGCGCCCAAGGGGAGCGACCCCAAGGTCATCTCCGGCGAGTCCGGCGCAGTGACCACCGGCATCGTGGAGTGCATCATGCACCGCCCCGAGCTTGCCGCCATCCGCGAAAATCTGGAGCTGGACGATTCTTCCCGCGTTCTGGTCATCAGCACGGAAGGCGACACCGACCCCGAAATGTACCGCCGCATCACTTGGTACGGCGCCTACCCCGAAGTGGACGAATAAGGAGAGAGGCACGTGATACACGAGGAAGCAAAAAACGCCGTCGTCGCCCTGTGCGCCGATATTATCCAACAGCCCAGCGTCTCCGGCGAGGAAGCCGGCGTCGTCTCCGTCCTTGAAACCTTCATGAAGGAGTCGGGCTTCGACGAAGTCACCGTCGACCGCTACGGCAGCATCATCGGCTGCGTCAAGGGCAACGCCCCCGGCCCCAAAATCCTCTTTGACGGCCACATCGACACCGTGCCCGTAGACGAGCGCCGCTGGACCAAAAAGCCCTTTGGCGCGGAGATTGAGGACGGACGCATGTACGGCCGTGGCACCTCGGACATGAAGGGCGCAGTCGCCGCCATGGCCGTTGCCGCCGCCGAAATGGCCAAGCCCGAGAACCGCAACTTCGCCGGTGAAATCTACGTCGCAGGCGTGGTGCATGAGGAATGCTTCGAGGGTGTGGCCGGCCGCGAAATCAGCAAGAACGTGCAGCCGGACTACGTTGTCATTGGCGAAGCCTCGCAGCTGAACGTGAAGATTGCCCAGCGTGGCCGCGCCGAAATCGTGCTGGAGACCGAGGGCAAGCCCGCCCACTCCGCCTCTCCGGACGAAGGCATCAACGCCGTCCATAAGATGATGGAGCTGGTGCGCCGCGTGGAGGCCCTGACTCCGCCGGAGCATCCTATGCTCGGCAAGGGCACCAACGCCCTGACGGACATCAAGTCCTCGCCCTATCCCGGTGCTTCCGTAGTGCCCTCCGGCTGCCGCGTCACCTACGACCGCCGCACGCTGGTGGGAGAAACCAAGGAGAGCATCCTTGAGCCCATCCAAAACGCCATCGACGCCCTGAAGGCCGAAGACCCGGACTTTGCGGCCACGGCAAGCCTCGCCATTGATGAGGCCCCGTGCCACACCGGCGAGACCATCAGCGCGGAGCGGTTCTTCCCCGCATGGGAATACAGCAAGGACGAAGCCTTTGTGCAGAGCACCCTTGAGGCGCTGCGCGGCATCGGCCAAAGCCCGAAGATCGACCACTACGCCTTCTGCACCAACGGCAGTCACTATGCCGGTGAAGCAGGCATCAAGACCTTCGGCTACGGTCCGTCCCTTGAGACGCTGGCCCACACCGACGACGAGTACATTGAGCTTGATCAACTGCACAAGGCCGTTGAAGGCTACATGGCCATCAGCCGCTCACTGCTGCACACCTAAGAGGGAGTTCCTGCCATGACCAGCACTTTCTATGTCATCCTCGCCTACATGGCGTGCATGATCGGTATCGGCCTGTGGGTTGCCAAGCGCAAGATTCGTGAATCCGAGGACTTTCTCCTCGCCGGTCGCCAGCTTGGCCCGGCCATGATGGCAGGGACTCTCGCCGCCGCCGAAATCGGCGGCGGCAGTACCCTGGGTGTCGCGGCCAAGGCCTATGGCGAATGGGGCTTCTCCGCTGGCTGGTACGTTGTCAGCGCGGGCATCGGCATTTTCCTCGTCTCCTTTGTTGCGCCGTACCTGCGCAAATCCATGGCGACGACGGTGCCGGAAATCCTCGGCCGCCGCTACGGCCGGACCTCGCACATCATGACGACCTTCTTGTCCATCACCGCGCTGTTCTTCGCCACTGCGGCGCAGGTCATCGCCACCTCCACCATCATCCACGTTGTGACGGGCATTGAACTGCAGAAGGTCATCATCCTTGCAGGCTGCGTCGTCACCGCCTACACCCTGATGGGCGGGCTTATGTCGGTTGCGTTCACGGACATCGTGCACATTCTTGTGATCACCATCGGCATGGCCGTCGCAATGCCCATCATCCTGCACAACGCAGGCGGTTGGGACCATCTGGTGTCCACTCTGCCAGCACACCAGATGAGCTTAACCAACGTTGGCTGGAAGACCATCCTCGGCCTTATCCTGATGTACTTCATGACCTTCTCCACCGGTCAGGAAGCCGTGCAACGCTACTTTGCCGCGCGCAATGCCAAGGTCGCCAAGATGGGTTCCTTCATGTGCTCCTGCCTGATGGCGCTGTATGGCTTTATCCCGGCGGTCATCGGCCTTGTGGCCCTGTCCCACTTCCCGGACATCGACCCCAACAGCGCCCTGCCCACGGCCGCGCAGCACTTCGCGCCCACCATCATCGCGGGTGTGGTGCTGGCCTCCGTGGTCGCCGCCACCATGTCCAGCGCCTCGGGCAACATGCTGGCCGTGTCCACCCTGTTCACCAAGGACGTGTTCCAGCGCTACATCCGCCCGAACGCAACGGACAAGGACCTTATGACCTGGAGCAAGGGCGCCATCCTGTTCGTCGGCACCTGCTCCGTCATCATCGCCCTTGGCAACTACTCCATCATCTCGCTGCTCATTCTGGCCTTTACCATGCGTGCGGCCGGTCCGTTCGCGGCCTTTGTGTTCGGCCTGATGTACAACAACGCCACCGTCAACGGCGGCCTGTACTCCATCATCCTCGGCTCCGTTGCCGCCATCGCGTGGCAGCAGGCCGGTGAACCGTACGGCATCATGGCCATCGTCTTCGGCTCCCTTGTCAGTACGCTGTCGTTCTTCCTCATCTCCAAGATAGAGATCGCCATGGGCCGCAAGCCCGCCCCGCTGGCCATCACCAAGGAGCATGAAGAAGCCGCCGCGGCCGGAGAATAGTCCACCCCGCCGAAATGTCATCCCCTGCGTCAGCCCCTCTATCAGGGCCTGACAGCAGGCCCCGACATCCGGCCCAGCCAGCCGCCCCCGCGCAC
>NZ_JBUDSW010000121.1:0-10466 GCF_054921475.1 Desulfobaculum sp.
GCCCTCAAACGAGATGTCCGTACCGGTATGGGTTGTGACTTGAACAGCCAAGGGGTGTACTTTCGGCACCAAATTTCAAACGAGCCCCCCGTGTCGGCTCGTCTCCTTCTTGTCTTTCAACGTCATTTCGTAGCGCCAAAGGTGACGCCCTATGCCGAACATCAGCACTTATGTCGTTGCCTACGATGTTTCCGACGATCAGGAGCGGCACCGGGTGTCCAAGGTGTTTGAAGGCTTTGGGGAGCGGGTGCTGGGGAGTGTGTGTTGAGCGTTTCCGGCAAGCAGCGGCTGTGCGCGCGGCTGGAGGCGGTGGAGTTGGCGACGGGGTGTGAGTGTGTATCGCCTCGCCCCTCGCGAGTACGGGGACGACCTCGGAGAGGTGCCGCCGCAACTAATTGATTCGTATTCTGTGGTGATATGAACGCTCTGCCCGATGTGATGTGGCGCGTGCTGGACGTGACGCTGGTCAACACGCGAAATGTGTTTGCCCGCCAGCATCCTTTGTCTATCCTTGATGCGGTGTGCAAGCACGCCGCCCGGCGCGGCGGAATTGATACGCCGTACTTTTTCCACCCCGTGGGTCAGGCCCTCCCTTCGCGTATGGCAAGGGGAGGGCTTTATCATTTGGAAGTCATTTTCCCCCGCGCAAGCGAGGCGGAGGTTGGGGCCTTTACGGCGGCCCTTCAAGCGCACTTGGCTGACCCTCGTAACAACTTTCGGATTCAGGGGGCTCCCACAATGTGGGCAGAGGCCCTGACGGACCGCGTGGAGGCATTTCGGCACTGGGCGGGCACGCCGAAGGAGGTTTGCCTTGATTTCCTGACGCCGTTCCCCTTTAAGCCCAAAAATGCAAAGCGTCGGTGGCTGTTGTCCCCCGGGGAATTTGTCGGCGCACTGTGTCGGAGGATTGAACGGTTTTACGGCGCGGTTTCCGTTGATCAAGAGGCTCTGTCCAGTGGTCTGGAGCTTTTGCCGTATTATTGGAATTACGAGCAGCACAAACACCCCTCGCGGTCTGGGCGTGGCGTGCAATATGTTCACGGTATGGTTGGTCCTCTGTACATCAAAGGAGACATCGAAGCCGCTTTGCCGTTGGTGCTGGCCGGGGAACGGCTACATATAGGGCGGCGGCTTGCGGCTGGGATGGGCTGTTATCGCGTTGCACTGGAGCAGCCCTACTTCGACACCCTGTTGACTGAGCAGCGCTTTCAGGAACAGGTCGCCGACCGTATGCAGCGCGAGTCGGACCGCGCCAACGAGCTGGAGCATGATTTCGGAAGCGTGCGTGGCGCCGTGGCTCAGGTCTGCGAAGATATTTTGGACGGTTGCTATGAGCCTGTTCCCGCCACGGCCACAGAGGTGCCGACAACGTCCGGGGCCGTGCGCCGGCTCTGGAGCTTCGATGCCAAGGATGTCGCCGTACAGCATCTGCTCCACACGCTACTTGCCCCGGTGCTCGAAAAAATGTTCGAGGACGCGAGCGCCGGGCACCGCAAGGGGCGCTCGCGCGAGACGGGACGGCGCATGGTGATGCAGGCCGTTCGTGAGGGCTACTCGCATGCGTTGGAGGCGGATATTCAGTCCTTCTGGGACGAGATTCCGCATGAGCACCTTTTTCGGATGCTGGCGGTCGCACTGCCCGATTCGGACAGGCAGACATTGGCGGCTGTTCGGGCCTGTATTGAGTGCCCTGTTGCCCGGCAGGGGCGTGTGGAGAGTGCACCGGCCGGGCTCGCGCAGGGGAATGCGCTTACTCCGCTTTTGGCGAATCTGTACCTTGATACGCTTGATGAGCAGATGGAGGCGCAGGGTTATCGGCTGGCCCGTTACGCGGACCGGCTTATTGTGTTGGCGCGTTCTGCCGCGGAGGCTGAATCAGCGCGGGCGGCGCTGTGCGACATCCTCGCGAGGCTTGGGTTGCGCCTGAATATGGACCATGCGCAGGTTGTCACCAGTGCACAAGGATTTTCGTTTCTCGGGCGGACATATGGCCTTGGGCTGGACGATGAGCTGGAAGGGGAGGCGCCTCTTCGGCGCACCGTG
The DNA here is from genome assembly GCF_054921475.1 of Desulfobaculum sp. Classification (NCBI taxonomy): domain Bacteria; kingdom Pseudomonadati; phylum Thermodesulfobacteriota; class Desulfovibrionia; order Desulfovibrionales; family Desulfovibrionaceae; genus Desulfobaculum; species Desulfobaculum sp. Next base: position 2,044 of record NZ_JBUDSW010000121.1, read on the forward strand.
ACCGTGACCAACCGCTATGCCTTTGTCGGCGTGGACCATGATGCACTCTGCGTGAGGAAGGGTGAGACGGACTTGGCGCGGGTGCCTCTTGCCAGAGTGGAAAACATTGTCATGCAGGGGAATAACTCTCTGTCCGCGCGGTTGGTGCAAAAGTGCGTGTCGGAGAATATACCCATAACGTTTTGCTCTGCTGCGGGGCATTATGTTGGGACTGTTCAACCGGATTCCAAGCGGCATTACCACGTTGCCGGACGGCACTTGCTACGCTTTGAAAGAGCTTCTGGTGCGGAGTTGGCGCACGCTGCACGGGATTTTGTGACAGCAAAGCTTGCCAATGCCTTGCAGTGGCTGAGGGGGAGGGCTGTTCCTGCGCAGCATTGTGCTCCCCTTGCGGACGTGCTCCAGCGAGTGCGGAACGCGCAAGGTGTTGCAGAATTGCGGGGATACGAGGGTGAAGGGGCGCGCCTGTGCTTTTCGCTCATTCAATCGCTTGTTTCGGATGCGCGTTCGGAGGGCGGGTTTGCAAGCCGTAAACGTGAGCCGAAAGCCAAGGCCGACAGGTGGAACACGCTGCTTGATTGCCTGTATATGCAGCTTTTCGCACGGTTGAACCTTCTGGTGCGCGCTCAGGGGCTGAATCCCTATTTGGGATTTCTGCACAGCCACAAGGACAACTTTGAATCCCTCGTATGCGACTTGCAAGAGCCATTTCGTTTCCGCATGGACCGTCTGGCCCTACGAATGGTGAATAAACAGGAGATACGACGCGACGACTTTGAGTGCTCCAAGGCGGGACGCCACCGCCTGACGCGGCGTGGATTCGCCAAGGTTGTGGAAGCCTTCGAGCGGGAGCGATGCGTCCAGATGGCACTGGATGACCACACCCTCGGCGACCTGCTCGCGGCCCAAGTCGGCGCGGTGAAGCGCTGGGTCAGCGGCGCAGGGCTTGAGGTCTACACATGCGGCACGCCAATGCACGCCCAAGGCGCGTGTAAAAATATCTAAGAAAATGCACCCGTGGCGGGCTGTGTATGGGAGACCTTTTTTCTGGGTCGGGGCAAGGCGTTTTGCGTGGAGGTCCTGTGGAAAGTGCGGAGAAGCAGATTTGTAATCCCTTGGAAGTATTGCCTAAAAAAAGAGATGACCTAGAACATTTTTGGACGTCTGTGGAAAACGTCCAAAAGAGCCACCAAAATGAGGACGTCCACAGAAACCAGCTTGCAACAGACTTGAATTCTAGGGTAAATTTTCACTGATCTCAAAAGAGACGTCCGTACCGGTATGGGTTGTGACTATATCCCACGTTCAAGTTCTCGCCTCATCAGCTCAAAAGAGACGTCCGTACCGGTATGGGTTGTGACTCACGGGGCGATTCGCGTTGCGCATCAATTGGTCCTCAAAAGAGATATCCGTACCGGTATGGGTTGTGACTCCATATTCAACGCCGGATGGTCCGCAATCTCCTCAAAAGAGACGTCCGTACCGGTGCGGACTATACCTCAGCATCAGGCCTTGAGCAGGCGTGTTGGAGCCCGGGGTGCCCGGAGCTTGTGGAAGAGCTACGCTCTCTAGAGGGGGGCATGAGAAATCAAGTGGGACGATAAAGGGAGAATCTGTGGCGTATATCGGATGTACTCAAAAGCTCGCTAAAGAGCTTGAGGGGCGGCTGACACAGGAAGAGGCCCCTCTAGGAACGGGCCTCCATGGCTGGCATGCCAATCTGTACTTCTTTTATGACCGTAAGTTCGTGCTGCTGGTCAACGATGCGACACGCTTTGCCGTTATCTTTCCCGTAATGAATGAGACGGAGTTCCAGAATTTGGAACGCCTCTTTCGCGAGAACTTCAAGGCTGAACTCACTCGTTTGGGCTTTGCGTCAGACGACGTCGCAAAGGCGCTCCTGGCCCTCGGGCCAGTAACATTGGGCAAAACACATAACCGGAGCGTCCTCGGCACGATGAACGATATGGCCTTTTGCCTCGAAGGCCAACTCCACCTCCTCGGTCGGCTACCAGAAAACAATGAAGAACTCTGGACTCTGACCCGAATACTCAACGAAATGCCCTGCAACTCCAAAAACTACAAAAAAGCATTCTTCCCCTCCGAACTCATGACCGAACTCCTCGCCAGCCTGTAACGCAGACGAAACGATGCTGTTGCGTGCTTCTTTGGAGCCTTGGTCCCGCTTACAAAATCGTGATTCTGAAAAGTAAGATTTTTTCGAAATCGATCGATGTGATTCGGCATGGAGAAATGGCGCGACATTGATTCGTTGAGCCGGCGCATCAGAAGTGGTCCGAACAAACGGGACCACTTCTGGGTTACATGTCGGGGGAGAGGGCGTGCTCGGCGTCGTATCGGTTTGACGAGCCAACCTGCCAGCCGCAGGCGGTCAGGGCCTCAATGATATCCTGCTGGAACAGCTTTTCGCGCGGGGCGGGCATGTGTCGAGATTCCTGAAATACTGGGAATAACGGACACACGCGATACTACAATAGTACGCGAAGCTCAATATGGACGGGGCGAAAATCAGGCGTTGATGCTACTGAGGATGTGGTTGGCCCTCTTGGCAATCACTTTGCAAATGCGGCGAACAGTGGGGGACTCGCCGTACTCCTCGCAGAAGACGTCAGCGGCGAAGTCCGCCATGGATGCCGTCTGGTCCGTCATATCACGAAGAATCTGTATAGTGATTTCCGGCTTCCATCCCGCAAGCGCGCCGAGGCGCTCCCAGTGCCTGCGCATGATATAAGCTGGGTCTTTCTGTTTGCCGATTCGCATGGAGAGGCGCGTGGTCAGCCCTTCGTACACGGCGGTGGACATCAGGTCGTAAAAGGGGGCAAGGCGCGGCTTGGGCGGAGCGTCGTAGAGGAGGGAGAGGTTTTTAGCGTGGCCGTCCGCATTGCCGATGATGAAGTTGAAGACAGCCCACTGAAAGAGCAAGACTTTGTCATGGTGAGGCTCACGGCAATGGTCGATAAGGCGGAAGCAGTCGGCAAAGCCGGGGCCGCCTTCATTCTCGTATTTGATCTCCGGAGGGACGCCGAGTGCCTGACAAAAATCTTCCTGATGGATGCGCCGTACATGGTCGTCTTCAATGGCCCGGTCATACCGTTCAACAACATAGGCGCGGGGGCGGGTGTCTGTGATAAACGAGCGTGCTGGATTGAGGTGCACGACACGTGCGAGAAACATGCAGAATGCTTCATTCTCGACGGACTCCGGCAGGTCGGGAACGGCGGGCTTGATGAGATGGGTACTCGGTGAGCCGTTAAGCGATAGGTAGAAGTTCTTGCCGTCAACGACAAGTGGGAGCTTGGCCTGTGCGCCAGCAAGGGAAAGGCGCATCCCTTTTTCACCGGCGAGGAGGGGCCGGGTCGGCACTTGCCGGATGATTTCGCCAAAGGTGGCGAGGTCGAGCTTTTGGAGCTTGGGCGTTGACGGGGCGTCAGGCGTTTCGCCTTCGGGCAGAATAGAGAGCGCTCCAGCGCATTCCGCACCAAGTTCATGGAGCAGGCCATAAGGGTTCTTTGGGGAAACCCGCAGGTTCTTTCCGGCGAACTCGCGCGCCTTTTCTTCCGGGAGGAGGTTGTCGAAAAAGGCGCGTGTGAGGTCCTCGCTGAACGGAGCGTCTTGAAGTGGTAAACTAAGGGACAGGGGGAAGCCGGAGCCGAGCCACTCGGGGGCGTAGGCAAAGACCATGTGGACCTTGCCGTGCCGTGTGATGGTGCCGACACGCTTGGTTTCATACCAGACGTTCAGTGAGTCCTTCATGGGTTAACTTCTGGTGTTGATGGTCATTTGCAAATTCAGGGCGTCGAGAAGCTGGAAGACTTTGGCGATTTCGGCGGTGGATTTGCCGTTTTCGAACTCGGAAATAAAGCGCACGCCGACGCCGCTTTTTTGAGCAAGCTTTTCCTGCGTCAGGCCGAGGTCTTTGCGGCGCTGCCATGCGGCTTTTCCGAGGGATGCGACGTTCTCGACCGTGCCGGATGCAAAAAGGGGGCGCGGCCTGTTGTGCTGTTTGTTTTGGGCGTTTGCAGAGAGGAGCGCCCCGCCAAAGAGCAGCCCTGCTTTAACGAGACCACCCGCCCTCTCGGTTTGGGGGCGGTCGTTGAGCATGGCCTTGAGCTCGTCCTTATCAGGCTGGTTGGCTGCAGAGGTCTTTTTGTCGTCGGTCATGAATATTCTCCCGTACGGGAACGATACGTTCATTGGTATGAAAGTCAACACATCTTCCCGTACGGTAAAATCGCGCCCCAGTCCCGAACGTTGATTTGCCCGTGACCGCGGCGGAAATGAGGGCGGTGCGGCGTTCTTTGAGGAGGGTGATGGAGTGTTGGGCTTTGGCGGTTAGGGTGTCGATTTTTGGTCATTTTTCTAGATGATTAGTAATGGTCAGCTGTTCACGAAGTGGAGGGCACTTTTGTGTGGCAGGATCAGTAAAAGCCCCGGTGTGATTCGGGGCTTGTAGTTGCGATTTGAGTCGTGCTGTGGTGTTTGAGCGTTGTTGGTCTACCGTATATGGCTTTTCTTATTAACGTTTTTCTCAGAAAGGCTTACATGCAGTCTAATCGAAAACGTTACTTCAAATATGAAGCACCTCAGCTGTCAGCCGTGCTGAGACGTCAGCATATCTCATCTTCTCTCCGCGAAGCAGAGTCGCGATCTTTTCTTTCCCCCAAATCTCAACACCGTATCTCTCAGCCTTCTGGTAAACCTTTTTACTGATGCAGTCTGTGTTTGTGCACAGGATGAGTTTGTCGAATTTTTTGTTGAGCCGCGCTTCATATTCAGGGCGTGCGTTGTACGGTTCTAGAGCGATCTTTGCATCATCAATTGCATTTTTTGTGCATTTGCACTGGATGAGGACGTTGGCACGTTCTGAAATTGTCACGACGTCGGCCCCGAAGTCTCCTGAGACAGGTGTAAGGTAGCTTGCGCCGCCGAATTCCTTGGCTGCGAGCTCTGCAGTGAGAGCTTCGAAGAGCGCCCAGTCTATGGTGTCCAGCCAGTCTGCCGTGATGGGGGCGTCTGTTAGAATTTGGGAGCCGAACATGCCTTCCGTGTCGAAATCTTCAGGGGCGATTTCTGTTGGGCTTATGACGGCATCTTTGAGCTGGGTTTTGGCCGCAAGGAGTTGCTGGAGGTTGCTGTCGAACGATTTAAGGCTCGGGTGGGCGAGAACCGGGATATAGACGTGAACATCCTTTGTCGCGCCGATGCGGTAGACTCTGTCGGTTGCCTGCGCCTCTTTGGCTGGGTTCCAATGCCGTTCTAGGTGGATGACGTTGTTTGCCCCAACCACGGTGAGGCCAACACCTGCGGCAAGAGGGGACATGATTATTATCCCAAAGCCGGGTTTGGATTGGAATCCGTCGATGAGCTGTTTGCGTGTGGACGCACCTTTTCCTGAGCGTGACGCAACGGATTTCGTCTCGCCGTTAACGACTTCAATTTCAACGCCGTATATGGCCTTGAGGTTGATAGCCAAGGCTTTTTGGAGCTTTTTGTTGATGGCAAAAATGATGACCTTTTCATCCCGCGCTTTGATCTCTTCCAGAATGCTCAGCATGAGTTTGAGCTTTTCGGATTTGAGAAGTGAGTTTTTCGCTTTCTGGGCGTTGGATGATGAAGCCTCAGGCGTTCCACCATCGAGAAGGTCCGGGTGAAGCGATACGTCGCGCAGACGTCGTAGGCCGGGCAGAATTGCCTGCTGGATTTTTTGGGTATCGCCGGAAGCCTTGGCAGCGGAAACGCTTGCAATGACCGCGTCATAGCGTTCTTGCTGAATGCCGTTCATCATGACGCAGTAGCTTTTATCCTCACCGCCATCATGGATGATTTTTTGCGGCAGGCCGTCCAGTGAGCCTTCCTTGTTTCGCCGGAGCATCAACTCTCCAACGTGCTGGTAAAGCTGCTTGCCAACTGCCACGCGGGTGGCATCCTTTTCTGTTGTGGTCGCCCTGTTGATTGGCGAAATGTAGGTCTTGTTGAACTCCTTGTATGATCCAAGGAAGCCCGGGCTGACGGTGTCGAAGATGGACCAAAAGTCCCGCAAGCTATTCTCGACAGGGGTGCCGGTGACCGCAAGTCGGAAGTCTGCTTTGAGCGCTTTTGCTGCGCGGGATTTCATGGCGTTAGGATTCTTGATGTCTTGAGCTTCGTCAAAGATGACCATCCCCCAGTCAACTCTGCTCATTGAGAATTGATAATCACGAAGGGTGTCGTAGTTGGTAAGGACGAGACGTCCGGGCATGTCCAGACGAAGATTGCCAAATCCCTTACCGACTTTCAGCGACTAGCGAATTGCCGTCTCTGCCCCAGCTGGAGTTTGATGAGCTGTGGTTTCGCGTCCGGCCCCATGTTGTTTGTACCTTGGCAAATCAGCATTGGCTTGCAGGATGACGATATCCTCGAACGGGCTGTTCTCGAAGACATTTTCAACTTCTTGGTACCAGTTTTCCAGAAGGACAACCGGGGCAACGACGAGCGTGGGCTTTGGCTTGCACTGCTCCCGAATGATAGCTTGGTAGACCTGAAGCGCTGCAAGGGTCATGAAGGTTTTGCCAAGGCCCATGTCATCCGCAAGCAATGCGCCCCCGAAGCGATTCCGTTCTGGAAAGGCGAGGGCTTCACACGCGAGGCCAAGTAGCCAGCAAATCCCTTCCCGCTGATAGTTGAACGGCTTGTATTTGCACCCGTTACCGCAAATCGGGCCAGAATAAAGTTGACGTTTTCCTGCTGTAAGAGTGAGAAAGCCGTCTGCGACGTCCTCATCGTTGAGGTCAATCTTGACCGTGATGTTTGGCCCTGACTGCGACTCGTTCGGTTCTTTGTGCGAGGCGGGTTTAGCTGGGCGGGGGGCCTTCTCATCGACGTCAGAAATGGTTTTGCCAAGTACAGCGAGAGTGTCGCTTAGCTCTTCCTTGTTTGCAGGCAGGAGAATGGTTTTATCTTTGAATGAAACGGATGTGTCGCCTTTTGACGTCGCTAGTTCAACCTGCTTTGTAAGCTCTGCGAATTCCTCTCGGTCTTTTATGAAGTTGCCCGCATCCGAAAGCGTAAAAACATCGGGTTCGCTGTCGGGGTCTCCAAACCACGTCATGGTTTGCGCGTCGGTTTCACCGAAATACGCCTTTTGGAAGACTTCTGCTCCATGCACCCTGATAGAAGGATTTTCATCAAGGTCAACAAGACTGGCGTTGATGAAAGCTGTGGGCTCTTTGAGGAACTGAAGCTTTTCGGCGGCAGGAATTTGCCTGTTTGATAGCACCTCCTGAACGCCTTCCATGCGCTTTTCATCCAGTAGGACAATTCGTTTGCCAATTCTCAGGGCTGTATTATCGGCTCCTTCCAGTTGGCCAAGACGCTCCTCAATGTCATTAGGCGCGTCACCCAGCCCAAAGTCGGGGATAAGGCGCAGGCTTCCGTCTGGGTCTTCCACAATGGATATGCTGACTTTGTCTGGCTGCTGAATGGCGGTATCGTCGAAATGTCTCAGGTCAATATGGATCCCGCCAGCTTTTGCCTGCTGGAGCGCGTAGACCGCCGCAAGGTTAGCACCTTCGGTCTTGTTATCCTCGGATAGTGCTCCATGCTTTTGAATGGCAAACAGTGCGGCGTACTGCGATTCGTCAGGCAGATACTCTTCGTCTTCGCCAAGAATGAGGAGTGGACCTGCCAAACGGTAGTGCTTTGTCCGTTGCTGATTAGGGCGGACGAGGATGAGTTCTAGACGAAATGATGGAGAGTAGCTTTGGCCACGGATCTCAAGCTCAAAGCGACCGGGCCATGGTTCAGGAAGGCCAAGGAGCATTCTGTCATCTGGCGCAAGGCGCGTCGCGACATCATCAGGAAGGAAGAATCCATTGGTGACAGGTTCAGCTTCACCTTGTTCGCAGAGCATCTGAAGCGTGACGTATTGAAATTGGAGTGCATCGGGAGCGCTTCCTTTTGTGCACTCTTCGTGCTTCAGCGAATGGAAGCGGATGCCATAACCTGAAGGCTCAATATGGTATTGTTCTGCGTTGGGTTTGGAGAAGATGGAGCTTATGAATTTTTGTAATTTCATGATCGTATCATCCGGACGTAGTCTTCGCGTTCCATGATGTCAGATGGATTGATTGTGATGCCGAGGCGTTTGAGCTGTTTGTAGGCTTTGCGTGGCCAGTTGCCGTTGTGGATAATGCGCGCGAAGTTGTCGCTTATTCCGAATTGGTCCTCGTAGTTTTCCTGAAGGCCTATGCCGAGAGGGCGAGAGTATGCATATGTCTTTTCGTATTTTCCGGCCGGGCATTCGTCTGGGAGTTTATCTGCGATAGTGAGGGCAAACGAATGGGTGCCTTCAATGAGATGAACATCCCCCATGCGGAAATAAAAGACAGTCAATTTATTGGAGTTGCTTCCTGAAAGTCTTATGA
>NZ_JBUDSW010000122.1:0-10408 GCF_054921475.1 Desulfobaculum sp.
CACAAAAAGGCCGACGCGACTCGCTTCGGCCTTTTAGTATGCAGGTTGTGGCGCCCGTTAGGCTTCGTCGGTGCAGGTGGTGAGGACTTTTTTGATGAGTCCTGTGGTGGAGAAGCCGGGTTTGAGGGGCAGGGAGAGGACGGTGCCGCCTGTAGCTTCGACGATATCGCGTCCGACGATGTTTTCCACGCTCCAGTCGCCGCCTTTGATGAGGATATTGGGTTGCACGTCCTGAATGAGGGTGTAGGGCGTATCCTCTGTAAAGGGCACGACGTAGTCCACGCATTCGAGTGAGGCGAGGACGAAGAGGCGGTCTTGGAGGGCGTTGAGGGGGCGCGTTGGTCCTTTGAGGCGCGGGATGGATTCGTCGGCATTGACGCCTACGACGAGGATATCCCCGTGTGCGCGTGCGCGAGCCAGCAGGTCGGCGTGCCCGGCGTGCAGAATATCGAAGCAGCCGTTGGTGAAGACGATGCTTGCGGTATCGTGCAGGGGGCGCAGGGCGTCCTGCACGCTGTCGCGGGCGAGAATTTTGCTGGAGACGGGAGTAACGGCGCGAATCATTAGCGGAGCACCTTCAGGGAGTCGTTTTCACCGAAGAGGACGAGTTCCAGCCAGTCTATGGCGAAGTGGAGTCGTGCTTCTTCGTCGGAGAGGATGGCCTGTTTGCGTTCGTCGTCCATATCGAGGCGACCGAGAAGGCCGGTGTCGGTGATGAAGCGCAGGAAGTTGTCCTGCTGGTAGAGGGCGAGGGCGACCATATTGCTTTGCCCGGCCTGAACGGGCTCTGCTTTGTCCTTTTGGCGGGCGAGGAGCTTCATATAGCGGTCGTTGTTTTCGTTGTAGGTGACGAGACCTTGGTCGCTGAGCCATTCGCCGGAGACCCAGTTTTGTTCTTCTTTAAAGCCTTTGCAATGCGGCTCGCGAACAATGAAGAAGCGTTCGGAGATGGAGCCGTCGTCGCCGATGCGGGTCGCCCGTCCGAGGGGATAGGTGCGGCACGCGCCGGGGCGGTCCGGGTAGATGGAACAGCCTTCGGGGCGCACGAAGGGACAGCTCTTGCGGGAGTCGTCACACATACGCAGGCGGAAGAGGGGGAAGCCGGTGTCGGCGGCCATGGTAAAGACGGTGTAGTCCTGAATGAATTCCTGACTGCTGAGGCCGAGGGCGGTGCGCAGACGCAGAACGTCGTAGGGGGTGAGCATCAGGTTCAGGTCGCTGCAACAGGCGTTGAAGCAGGGGACGCCGGGATGGCAGGCAAAGGAGAACCGTTGCCCTTTTTTGAGTTCCGGAAGACTTTCGAGAAATTGCTGAGTTGCATCAAGATCGGACATTGCATTCTCCAGTTTGGCTGTTGCATGGGGGAATCCCACGCTGTGACGGCGATGTCAAGCAAGGTGCGGGGTTGCTCTTCGGCGGGCACTTGGCTAGCCTGCGGCAAACCTGAAAATACGGAGATAGACATATGTGGAATCGACTTGCGCGTTTGAGCGCGCTTGTGACTGTTGCGGCGATGCTTCTGCTTGCGGGATGCGCGGGCAGTGGCCCGGTGCGCCTTGGGTACGATGCAGACCGCTGGAGCCCGAAATGCGAGGGCGTTGTGGGCCTGCATGGCTTTGAGGACGCGCGTCCCACGTCCGCCTTTGTGCTCAAGGATGGCAAGGCGCTGGAAACCGACAAGGACGTGGCCCAGTGGGTGACGCAGGCGCTGTGCGACGAGCTTGAGGCGCGCAGCTTTACGGTGACGCAGGACGCCCCGGACTCGCCCTTTGCGCCGGAGGTGAACATTGGCGGCGAGGTGCTGCGCGCGGTGCTGGACGTGGACGGCGTGCACCATACGATGCAGATGACGCTCCACGTGGTGGTCCAGCGCGGCAAGGAAGTTGTCCTTGATAAAACCTACGCTGGCCAGTGGGACCGTCAGGACCTGCCGACGCGGGGGACCATTGAGGAGATGGCGTCGTCCGCGCTGGTGGATATGCTGTCCTCGGTGATGGCCGACATCCACGAGACCCTGCACGGGTAAGCGCCTCTGCACAGAGCTTGTGGCCTTTTTGAGCGCCGCCGGAGAAATCCGGCGGCGCTTTTGTGTGGGCGAAGGGCGGTGGAGCGCGGCGGGAAGAAAAGCAGATGGCTGGAGGGGTTGCGCAGGACGGGGCGGGCGGAACAGAGGCGGATGCTGTGGTTGGAAGCCATGGTGGTGGGGCGGTGTATTCGGCGCGGGGAAGGGCCGAAAACGCGGCGGAGGGGTTGCAGAAGTTCGCATGGCGGTGCACAAAGGAGAGTGGGAACCTGTTCGAGAAACAACCGTAGACCGCCAGTGGAGGCACTATGAGCTTGAAGCAGCCACAGGACCAGCCGGGGACCAATCGGGCATCCGAGAAGGGCTCGTTTGACCTGCGGGAGGCCGTGCGCCGCTATATCGTCTGCTACACCGGAGCCGATGCGGACCGCGCCAATTCGCGAGATGTGTACAAGGGGATGGCATTTGCGCTCCGCGAGCGCCTTGCCGAGCAATGGATTGCCACCCAGCGGGCCTATTATGAAAGCGACGCCAAGCGTGTGTACTATTTGTCGCTGGAATTTCTGGTGGGCCGGTCGCTGAAGAATACGATTCTGTGCTTGGGGCTGGAGGACGAGGCCAAGGCTGTGGCCGATGATTACGGCTTGAGCATGGACGAATTGGAGGAAATGGAATGGGACGCCGGACTGGGCAACGGCGGCCTTGGGCGGCTGGCCTCGTGCTTTATGGACTCACTGGCGACCAAGGGCTACGCGGCGTATGGATACGGCATCCGCTACGAATTTGGCATTTTTTGGCAGCTGATTGAAAACGGACGGCAAGTGGAGCGTCCGGACAACTGGATGCGGTTTGGCAGCCCGTGGATATTCGAGCGGGAGGAGTTCTTGTACCCGGTGCAGTTTGGCGGCTACGTGCGCGTGCTGACGGACGAGCAAGGACACGAGCAACGCGTGTGGGTGGGCGCCGAGCATGTGCTGGCCGTGGCGTGCGATATGCTGGTTCCGGGATACAAGAACGGTGTGGTCATCAATATGCGCTTGTGGGCGGCCAAGGCCAGCCGCGAGTTTGGCTTGGAGGACTTTCAGGCGGGCGACTATATTGGCTCTGTGCAGGACAAGGCCGTCAGCGAAAATATCTCCAAGGTGCTCTACCCCGACGACTCGCGCGTTGAGGGACAGGTGCTGCGGCTCAAGCAGCAGTATTTCTTTGTGGCCGCGACGATTAAAGACATCGTGCGGCGCTCGCGCAAGCAGGAGGGCGGCATTGCGGCCATGCCGCACCGGGTGGCCGTCCAGCTGAACGACACCCACCCCGCCATTGCCATCCCAGAGATGATGCGCGTGCTGGTGGATGAGGAAGGGCTGGACTGGGACGAAGCGTGGCGTGTGTGCGTGAGTACGTTCTCGTACACCAACCACACCTTGCTGCCTGAGGCCTTAGAGCATTGGCCCGTGGAGACGCTGGAGCGCGTACTGCCCCGGCATATGGAAATCATCTACGAGATTAACGCGCGTTTCCTTGAAACCGTGCGTATCCAATACCCGGGCGATGACGATATGCTGGAGCGGATGTCGCTCATTGACGAACAGCATGGCCGCCGGGTGCGGATGGCGCACTTGGCCCTCGTGGGCAGCCACAAGGTCAACGGCGTGAGCGCCTTGCATACGGACCTGTTGCGCACGCGCGTGTTTAAGGACTTTTACCGGCTGTTCCCAAGGCGTTTTGTAAACATGACCAACGGCGTGACGCCGCGCCGGTGGGTGCGGCAGGCCAACCCGGATATGTCGGCGCTCATTACCGAGGCCATTGGTCCGGACTGGGTCACCAACCTTGGGAAATTGGTGAAACTCAAACCCCTCGCCGAGGACGCGGAATTCCGCCGCCGCTGGTACGAGGTGAAACAGCGGAACAAGGAGCGCCTGTCGCGCTATATGCTGCCGCGCGCACGGGTGCTGGCGCCGCCGGAATTTTTGTTTGATGTGCACGTGAAGCGCATCCACGAATACAAGCGCCAATTGCTCAACGTGCTGCACGTCATTACGCTGTACAACACGCTGAAAAATACGCCGCCGAACGTGTGCCCGCTGGGATGCGTGCCGCGTATGGTCATCTTTGGTGGCAAGGCGGCTCCGGCGTACACCATGGCCAAGCTGACCATCCGCCTTATTCATGCGGTGGGAGCGGTGGTGAATAGCGACCCGGACACCAATTCCCTGCTGCGGGTAGGGTTTGTGCCGAACTACTGCGTTTCCAACGCGGAGAAGATTATTCCGGCCACGGATTTGTCCGAGCAGATATCCACTGCCGGGACCGAGGCGTCGGGCACGGGGAATATGAAGTTTGCCCTCAATGGCGCGCTGACCATCGGCACCATGGACGGCGCAACCGTGGAGATGGCGCAGGAGATTGGCGAGGACTTGTTCTTCATATTCGGCATGCATACGCCGGAGGTCGCCGCGCTGGTGGAAAAAGGGTATACTCCCAGACGATACTATGAAGAGGATTCCCAGCTGCGCGAGGCCGTGAACATGATTCGCGACGGCTTCTTCTCCCCGCGCGAGAAGGACATCTTCCGGCCTATTACGGATTCGTGGCTGGAGAATGGCGACAAGTACATGGTGATGGCGGACTACCGCTCCTATATCGACGCGCAAACCCGTGTGGCGGAGCTGTACATGGACCGGGAGGAGTGGACCCGGCGGTCCATCCTCAACGCGGCGGGCATGGGGCACTTTTCCAGCGATAGAACCATCCGCCAGTATGCAGAGGAAATTTGGCACGCCCAGCCCGTGCAAAATGGCAAGCGGCGTTAACGGTTGCGACGAACCGTGACTTGGCGGCGGCAGCCGCCGGAGGGGGTTGTATGGCACAGCAGCAGGAACAGGGGGCTTCGGGCCAGTACCTGAGCTTTGTCTTGGCCGGGGAACTGTACGCCTTGGATATCTCCAAGGTGCGAGAGGTGCTGGAAGTGCAGGAGGTGACGCGCATTCCGCGGACGCCGGACTTCTTGAGCGGGGTTATTAACCTGCGCGGCAACGCGGTGCCGGTGGTGGATATGCGCCTGAAGTTTGGCATGTCCGCCACGGAATACACCGTGAATACCTGCATCATCATTATGGAAGTGCGCCTTGACGGGGACGAGCTTATCCTTGGCGCGCTGGCGGACTCCGTGCGCGAGGTCATTGAGTTGACGCCGGATGAAATCAAGGCGCCGCCGCGCATGGGCACAACCATCGACACCAATTTCATCAGCGGCATGTCCAAGCAGGATGAGCAGTTCATCATGCTGCTGGATATCGACACGGTCTTCTCCGCCGAAGAGTTGCAGGCGGTGCGCCTTGCCGACGCCACAGGCCCCATGGAGGCCGCAGCCGAGGCAACGCAAAAAGAAGAGACCCGGCCGCTGGAAGCTCCGGCAGCCGAGTCTGAATCCGCAGGTGAGGGCGCTCAGGCGCAGACGCCCCAATCGTGACGCGCCGCCCTAATGCACGGGCGGCGCACTGTGGCGCGAGGCGTCGTGAAGCAGCTGCTCTATCTTGAGCGGCTCCGGCTTGTCTTGCGCCTTGTGCAGGCTGAGGGCGTCCTTGGGGCATTTGCTGACGCAGACGCCGCAGCCCATGCACTTTTCGGCGTCCACATGGGCGGCCTTGTCCGCCACGGACAGGGCACTGAACTGGCAATAGTCGGTGCACAGCCCACATCCCACGCACGCCGCCGTGTCCACGGCGGCGAGAAATCCTGACGAACACAACATCTGAACGCCGTTGCGCTGGGCCTGCATGGCTCCGCAGCAACAGCTGCAGCAGTTGCAGATGGCGTAATAGCGCTCCAGCATGGCTTCCTTAAAGAACACATGATGGACGTGCCCGCGCTCATCCTCGGCCCTGAGGATGTCCACGGCTTCGTCGGGCGTTATCCAGCGCGATTTGCTGGGGTGGTGCTCTGCGATAAAGCTGGCAAAGGGCTCACCCACGATGAGGCACACATCAATGGGCGTGCACGGGTTCTCGCGCAGCTCGCGGCAGGGGCAATCAAGGGCGATGATGTGGTCCGGGTTGCGCAGAACGATGTCGCGCGCTTTGTTGTAGGGGATGACGTGCTCAAGGTCGCGGATTTCAATGTCGCGCCCCACCTGCACCAGCTTGACGGCATCATCCAGCGGCACGGCTTTGCCGTGGTAGGAGTCCGCCCACGAAAAGCGCGCGGACATGCCGGTGCCTTCCTCGGGGTGCAGGGGGTAGAGCTTGTCCATAAGCCAGACAAGCGGGCGCGCCAGTTTTGTCAGCGGGTGCTGGCCCGTGCCCACGCCTATGTAAAAATAGCACCACCGGCCATAGATGTAGCCGTGGAGTTTCTCCAGCCACGTATAGCCGGGGATGGTGTCGGCCTCCCGCAGGTAGGCGATGGTGGAGCGCCGTACCGGGAGCTTTTCAAGGAGTTCGGTAAAGGTCATCAGAACCAGATCTCCATTCGCAGGCCGCGTGCGTCGCGCGGGACGCTTTGAGAAGGGAGCCTGCGCGATTGAGGTGAAGAGATGTCTGCCTCCGTCGCCAGATAGGCGGCTGTGGACAGGCAGACGAGTGCGTCGAGTATGTCGTCGACCGTCGCGCTGCGAAAGGCGCCTGAAAGCGCGATGTCGTGAAATTCGGTAATGTGGCGGCTGAGCAAGGCCATGCGCTGCAAAACGCCGGGAGCCGCGTGTTTGGACGGCAGCACCTGCCCCGCAAGGCGCGCAAAGGCAAGCTCCGGGTGGCACTCCACAATGCGGTCCTGCAGGGCGGGCTGGGCGCAGAGTGCTTCGTCGGCTTCAATGAGCTTGGGGACAATGCCCCAGACGGGAAGCCCCGCGCCAACGCCGCGGTGCTCGCGGTGCAGGGTCTGAAAGACCTTGGGGCTGCCGCCATGGCCGTAGACGGCCTCGCGCGGCGGGGCGAGAAAAACGCGGGAGCTGGCTTTGACGTCCGGGCCGGAGCGGGCGGCAAGTTCCTTGCGCGCCAGCTCGTCGCACTGGCGGACGTCCCCGCGTGAGGGCAGGCCAAGTGGCATATCCACTGCCACGGCGTCGCAGTCCGCAGTGAGTGTGACCACCTCCGCAAAGGTTGCGGCAAGGTGCATGCGGGGCGCAGACGGGCAGGGCCAGCCATCGGCAATGGCCACCACCCAGCCGTCCCGCGTGCCGTCCACGCCTGCAATCATGCTATGGCCTGACGCATGCGGGTGAGCAGCGTGGTCATGATGTCGCGGCGCGAAACGGGCAGGGCTTCGCCGATGGAGTCCATGAGTTCGTAGAGGTTTGGCAAGACGTCCATAAGGAACTGCTGCCCCGCCTGCGTCAGCTGTACGGTGAGCTTGCGGCGGTCGCCGGCGAATTTTTGGCGCATGACGTGGCCTTCGCGCTCCAGCCCATCCAGCAGGCCGGTCATGGTGGCGCGGGTGACTCCGGCACCGGAGGCCAGCTCCGATGGCGTCATGCCGCCATTTGGGGCATCAAAAAGCAGGGCGAGGACGGTGAAGCGCCCTTCGGAAATGGCACCCTTGAAAAAGCGGTCCTCAAGGCAGCGAGCCATGGCCGAGGCGGTTTCCATAAGTTCCACCACCGCCTGCACGGCGGCGGTATCCCGGCCAGGCAGCATGGCGAACAGCGACATCAGTGCGTCGAATTTTGTGGTTGCGTCGTAGTCGGACATGACAACTCCATCACGTGATTAGGATTGGCTATAATGTAAGGAGCCTAATGGTTTCCGTCAACAGCGCAGAGGTTGTTATTCCTGCTTTGATGTGAGAATACAATGAATGAATCCGGTCCCTTCCAATACCGCAAGACTCTGGAGGATGAGACGTGACTGACGCTTCTTCTGTTTCCGGTGTTACAGGTGGAGAGACGGGCGATATCGCGCAATTGGTAACACAGGGCCTCACGGAGCGCGCCCGGTCCATTGTGCCGTGGTTTCAGCAGAATATGCCGCACTACTACTTCCGCACGCACGACACGGCGGAGCAGATTCGGCACATTCAGGGCCTTATATCGGCGGATATCACCACCGATCGCCACGCCCTCGCCCTCAAGAGTCCCTGCGGGACGAAGGTGACGTACATCTCTCCGGGCGGCGAGCCCGCCAAGCTCATGGCCGCGCTGGATGAACTGTCCGAGGAGACCATCCTCAACGCCCGCATGTATGCCAGCAAGGACGACCTGCTGCGGCTGGATACCTTCATCATGTCCCCCCAACAGACCGTGGACCGTCACGGCGCGGCCTTTGCCGCCGCCATGGATGAACTGCGCAAAGCAGGCCTGTTGCCGGAGGACGAGATTCCCGCCTTTGAGGACTTCCTTGCGACGGCCACGGGCGACTGCGTGGACAAATTTGAAGTGGACCGCGCCGTGCGGCACTTTCAGGTCTACAAGGATGTCAGCGATGGCGACAGGGTGCTGGTCTACCGCGAGGACGAAGTCTACTCCGGTGAAACGCGCATCATGGTTGCCATGACCTCACCGCCAAGGCGCGGCATTATTCAGGAGATGGTGCGCCTTATGGTGCGCTGCGGCTGCAAAGTGGAGCGCGCCTACGGAGATATTTACGATACGCCGGTGGAGCCGTTTGGCATTTTCAGCTTTTATCTCACCGCGTGCGACAGCGCCCCCCTACACCACAAGGCCTCGTGGGAGGCGCTGGAAAGCCAGCTGAGCCGCGTAAAGTGGTACGCGGGCGGGCACGAATTGGAGTGGTTCGCGGACCAGCGCGGGTGGAGCATTTCGCAGGTGATGTTCCTGCACGCGGCAACGGAATTTGCGCACCAGTTCCTGCTGGGCAAGGACCTGTACGCCTACACTGCGCACAACATTATCCACAGCGTGCTGGCGCATCCCGATGCCGCCCAGCAGCTGCTGGACTGCTTCGAGGCCCGCTTCAATCCCGACGATACGGAACGCCTCGCCCACTGCGACGCACGCCTGACGGACCTGCACGCCTATCTGTCCGGCGTTTCGGACGAAGTGGTGCAGGACACCTTCCGGGTGATGGAACTCTTCATCACCTATACCCTGCGCACCAACTATTATCTGCCCAACAGGTTCGCGCTGTCCTTCCGCATGGACCCGGACATCCTCGACCATCTGCCGCCCCTGCGCGGTGTGGCGGAGAGCGATGACAAGCCCTACGGATTCTTTTTCTTCCACGGCGCGCATTTTCAGGGCTTCCATGTCCGCTACCGCGAAATGGCGCGTGGCGGCGTGCGTGTGGTCACCACCCGCAGTCAGGAAAATTTCGAGCTGGAATCCAACCGCCTGTTTGCCGAAGTCACGGCCCTTGCGCGCTCGCAGCAGCACAAGAACAAGGACATCCCCGAGGGCGGGTCAAAGGCCGTTTTGCTCCTTGGGCCGCGCGGCGACATTGACCTTGCGGTGAAGGCCGCGGTGGACGCCATGCTCGACATCATCGTCATGCCAGAGGACCCAGGCGAAGGCTCCTTCACCCTGCCCGGCGTGGTGGACTACCTCAGGCGCGGCGAGATTATCTACCTTGGCCCGGACGAGCACATCTCGCCCTCGCACATCGAGTGGATAGTCGCGCGCGCCCGCAAGCGCGGATTCCGCTGGCCAGCGGCGTTCATGAGCTCCAAGCCTTCGTCGGGCATCAACCACAAGGAATACGGCGTTACCTCTATTGGCGTCATCGTCTTTGCGGAGGAGATGCTGGGCGTTCTTGGCATTGACCCGCACCGCGACAGCTTCCGCGTGAAGTTTACAGGCGGCCCGCGCGGCGACGTGGCGGGCAACGCTATGCTGCTGCTTATGGACCAGTACGGTGAAAATGCGCACATTGTGGGGGTAACGGACGGGCATGGCGCGGCCTTTGACCCCACTGGGCTTGATCACGGCGAGCTTCGGCGGCTCATTGCCGAGAACCGGGGCATCCGCGAGTTCGACCCTGCCAAGCTGAAGGGCGGCAAGGCCGCCGTGGCCGGGACGGATACGCCCGAGGGCGTCCGCATGCGCGACAGCCTGCACAACACCGCCGAGGCAGATATATTCATCCCCTCCGGCGGCCGGCCCGATACCATCAACGACGCCAACTGGAACGAGTTCCTGCTGCCGGACGGGCGGCCCTCGGCCAAGGCTATTGTCGAGGGCGCGAACATCTTCCTCTCGCCCGGAGCGCGGGCGCATTTGCAGGACCATGGCGTGCTCATCATGCATGGGGCCAGCGCCAACAAGACCGGCGTTATCTGCTCATCCTACGAGATTCTGGCCGGGCTGACCCTCAGCGAAGAGGAGTTCCTTGCCATCAAGGAAGAATACGTGCAGCAGGTGCTGGATATTCTGCGGCTGCGCGCCCGCAGCGAGGCGCGCATGATGCTGCGGGAGTACAAGCGCTGCGGCGCCTG
>NZ_JBUDSW010000123.1:0-10320 GCF_054921475.1 Desulfobaculum sp.
GAACTCAACCTCCACATTCAAATCGCGCCGCAGCTCCTTCTTGAGCACCACGGGGGAGGTACGGTCCGCCTCCGCAAAAAGAATATCCAGCGCCACCACCCGCGCCCCGGCATCCCGCAGCCGCGCTAAAAGCAGGGCCACACGGTAGCGCGGCCACGGCCACTGGCCATACTTCGACAGCGTACGTTCATCGAGGTCCACCACAACCGGCACCCCCGTTGTCGCCGGGGTATGCGTCTGCTGCAGCATGACGTCATAGAGCTTGAGGTCCAGCAGCCTGAGAAAATACGGCTGGCGCACATACAACCACGCCACAAGCACGGAAAACGCAAGGCCCGTGAGGAATACGGGCAGTCGCCCGCCCAGCAGGCGTTTCATCACCGTTTTGAAGCGCCCCTTCTCGGTCATGGTGCCCTCTCATCGGCTGGGGTGAAGATGAAAAACGTTGGCTCCGGGCAATTCTCGGCGGCATTTTCTCCGCGCAGTGGGCTTCTTCCACTGCCTCACGCGGTCAATCAGGGCCTCTGTGGACTCCCACAGCCAAAGCGGCGTTCATCCGACAGTGACAGCAGGCCACAGTGGCGCCAGCCCACGAGCGCCATCGCCCAACAGACCAAGAGGCTTCAGCATACCACTCCCCGCGCCAAAGGGCACCCCTTGGCGCGCCGGGTGGGAGGCGTTGCCTTCGCCGGCGGCAAACGCCGCATCACAACCGCTCGCCCCGCGCTGCGCCACAAAAAAAGGCAGCCATTTGGCTGCCTTATGCTCTTCCTTCAAGTGGAGCTTCAACTTTGAAGCAGTGGTCCGGAGTACTGCCAGCCTTCCGGGGGCTGGGTCTTCCATCTGCGGTGCATCCAGTACCATTGATCGGGGAATTTGCGGATAATCCGCGTCACAGCCCCTGTGTAAAACTCTGCGGCTTTCTGGACGCGCTCCTCTCTGGAGCCTTCCAATTCGCGGGTATCAAGGTAATCCTCACTGTGGATAACATAGCCGCCTTTCTCATCGCGGAGCATAAAAATGGGGCAAATGCAGGCCTTGGCGCGCACAGCAAGGAGCGCCGGCCCCATATTCACCGCCGCAAAGTCCTTGAGAAAGGGCAAGAACACGGCTTCGCTGGTGCTGCAGTTATGGTCCACCAAAAATCCCGTCATTCCGCCCTGCCGCAGGCAACGCAGTACCTTGGGGGCCGCCATGCGGTGCGCCAGCACGTCCACATCGGACTTGCTGCGCAATTCCGTCATCAGCCTGTGCAACGCTTCGTCCTTAGGACGCCGTACAACGATTTGTTTGGGGCTTCGACGTATAAAGAGTTGGAAAATGCCCGCAAGAAGCTCCCAGGCCCCCATATGGGCCGTTGCGGCGATGGCGGGCCTGTCGAGATCGCGAATCTTCTGGAAGGACTCTGGCGTGGCGATGCTCAGCCGATCCTGCACAAAGCGCCAATCCACGCGGCTGGAGAGAAATATCTCCAAAAACGAGCGGCCGCTGTTTCGGAAACTGCGGCGCGCCGTGGCTTCCGCAATGGGGCGCGGCAGGTCAAGGTGACGCATCATGCCTTCCGTCGCCATCTTGCGGCGCTCGGGGAGCACGGTCCACAGCAGGTCGCCAAGGCGCTCTCCTGCGCGGGCCGCCGTCTCAAAGCTCATGGTCTGCCCTGCCCGGGCAAGCCCCTGGTAAACAATCTCTTTCATCTAGATTCTCATCCATGCGTAGAGGGCCGCTATGGTCTTGCGGCTGTAGATGGCAACGCGGCTTTTGAACCAGCTGGGGCCTTTTTTGCGGCGGACTTCCAAACGGCAGATGTGCGCGGGCGATGTTCCGGGCGCGACCGGGCCGTTCTCCAGTGTAAAGAGCAGGCGAAAACCTGCGGCCTGCGCGGCTTCCACCGCAATAGGATGCGCGGCGCCCCACGGCCAGCCAAGGGTTGTCACCTGCGCGCCAAAGCGCTTTTCCAGGTCGCCACGGCTGGCGCTGAGGTTATCCTGAACGCGCGCGAAAAATTCGTCGTCCGTCTCCAGACGCTCCTTGTCCGCCAGATACAAATGCGCGGTGAATTCCGGCACCATACGCGGCGGTTCGCCCTGCTCCAGCCCGGCATGCCAGCGCGCATAGGCCCAGTGGTCGGGCTTTTCCGGCTTTTGCCACGGGGGCATACTCCCCATAACGTGGGTGGTGGAGTGGCTGCCAATGGCAAAGGTGCCGTCCGCCATGATGGAGCGGATTTCACTCTCGCTCATCCACGCCCCGCGCGCGCCAGTGACCAAAAAGTCCCGGTGCGCCTCATGGGCGATAATGGGCTCATCCACGCCGGATTCATCCTCGGGCCGGATGCGGTTGTTGATGATGAACACCGTGGCGTGCAGACCATGTTCACGGAAAAACGGCGCGACGCGGGTGTACAGGTCTCGAAAACCGTCGTCGAACGTGACGCAGACCGATGGCGCAGACAGTGCCTCGCCATCCAAAAAACGCTCCAGCCGGTCCAAGCTGATGGTGCGGATGCCATGCGCCTTGAGCCACAGCATCTGGCGCGTAAACGCGGCCCACGGCATGCCGTTGCCATCAATATTGTGATAGCACAGCACCGGCACGGAGGAGCGGCCAACGCACTTAGACCAGAGCATCCAGTTTTTCCTTGAGTTTACGGCGCTCCTCGGCCAGCACCTCGTCGGTGAGTTTGGCCTCGGACACGTGATACGGCTCGCCAAAGATGATGCGGCAACTGGAAAACGGCAGCGGCAGGATGAATTTATCCCACGAGCGGTCAAAAACCTTGGCCCGGGAAGGGACAACGCGCGCCGGAACAATAGGCGAACGGGCTTTTTGGGCCAGATAAAACACGCCGTCCTTCACCTCGTGCCGGGGGCCGCGCGGGCCATCCACGGTGATAAAGCCCTGCCTGCCCTGCTTTCGCACCATGCGGCATGCGCCCATAAGCGCGCGCACTCCGCCGCGGCTGGATGAACCTTGGCAGATGTCCACACCAAGGTGGTTCAGCATGCGGGTAGCGATGGTGCCGTCCTTGCTGAGGCTGACAATACCCACCCACCTGCTGCGCGTACGTGCGCGCAGCTTGGGGAAGATAAACAGCTCGTTGTGCCAGCACGCCAGCACAATGGAGCCTTCGCGCTCCCAAATGTCCTGCAGCGGCTCCATGTTTTCCGCACGCACCCGGATGGTGGCCGTCCACAAACGGTACAGCCACGACAACGGCAGGGAGACGACTTCAGGATGAAGAGGGATTTTCATGGGCTATTCGGCCTCGTCCGGGGCCTCGCCAGAAGGCCCGGCATTTTTGAACTGCATGTTGTAGAGCTGGGCATACAGGCCGCAGGATTCCAAAAGCTCGGCATGGGTGCCCTGCGCCACGATGCGTCCGCTCTCCATCACCACAATCTTGTCCGCACCAAGAATGGTGGACAGACGGTGGGCAATGACGATGCTGGTCCGGTTGTGCATCAGGTTTTCAAGGGCGGCCTGCACCTTGCGCTCGGCGTGGGTGTCCAGCGCGCTGGTGGCCTCGTCAAGGATAAGAAGCTGCGGGTCCTGGTACAGGGCGCGGGCGATGGCCACGCGCTGCTTCTGCCCACCGGAAATCTTGGTGCCGCGCTCGCCAAGCACGGTATCGTAGCCTGCGGGCAATTCCTGAATAAACCCGTCGGCATAGGCCATCTCCGTACACTTTCGCACCACGTCCGGATCCGGAGAATCGTTGCCATAGGCGATGTTCTCCAAAACCGAGGCATTGAACAGGAACGTATCCTGACTGACGATGCCGATGTTCCGGCGCAGGGAGGCCAGCGTGTATTCGTCCACGTTGCGGCCATTTAAGAAAATCTGGCCGGACTGCGGCGTGTAGAAGCGCGGAATCATATTGACCAGCGTGGTCTTGCCCGCGCCGCTTGGGCCCACAAGGGCCACCTGCTCGCCCGCCTTCACGGACAGCGTCACGTTGTCCAGCGCAGGAGCCTCGCATCCAGGATAATGCAGGGTTACGCCCTCAAGGTGGAGTTCCTTGAAGTCGCCCTCCAAAATGGCGGAGCCGTCCTGCTCAATGGTGTACTCCGGGGAATCGAGGATGTCGAATACGCGTTCTGCACCGGCAAGGGCGCGCTGAATCTCCATATTCGCGCTGTTCAGCTTCTTCACCGGGGCGTACATGAGGCCCACCGCGACGAGGAAAGAAAAGAACGAACCCGGCGTGGTCGCGCCTTCAATAACCTGCGTGCCGCCGTACCACATAACAAATGCGGTCCCTACAGCGCCCACAAGGTCCATCACCGGGGAGGACAGCTCGCTGAACACGACTTCCTTTCCGGCAATTTTGACCAGCCTGTTGTTTTCCTTGGCGAACTTTTCGGTTTCGCGCTCTTCGTTGGCAAAGGCCTTCACCACGCGGATGCCGTTAAAGATTTCCTGCAGGATGACGTTGATATCCGCAATTTTGCTCTGGTTCTTGCGGCCAATTTTGCGCAGCTTTTTACCAAAGAAAACAACCGGATAAACGGCAAGAGGAAAGCCAACAAGCGCGATGCAGGCCAAAAAGGGCTCCTGATAGAACGCCACGCAAATAAGCCCCACCATCTCCAGCGCCTGCCGGATAAGCATAACGATGGACGGCAGGCTGTTGCGAATCATGGAGACGTCCATGGTGATGCGCGACATCAGGTTGCCCACCTGCTGCTCCTCAAAGAAGCCAACGGGCAGGTGCATCATCTTGTCGTGCAGCTCATTACGCAGTGTTTCCAACACCTTGAGGCCGCACATGCGCATTTCGAAGTTCTGCAGGTAGCGGAAAACACCCTTGATGAGGAAAACCGCAACGTATGCTGCGGGGATAATAAGCAGGGCCTGCTCGTTTTTGTTGCCGAAGATATCGTCAAAGGCAGGCTTGACGAGGTATGCGGCCGCGCCGGAACAGGCGGCCACGATGGCCATGGAGATAACGGCCAGAAAAATGCGGAATTTGTATGGGGTAAAATATCCCAGAGAGCGCTTGAGAAGCGGGATGCTCTTGACCTTTCTATCGTATTGCTTTGCCACGTATACTCCCGAAGGATGATCTTGTCTTTGTGCGAGAACCGCAGGATGCGGCAACGCGCGCAAACGCGTACAGATAAAGGATTCCCGCCTCGAAATCCAGAGGAAATTCCGGAGCGCGCCCGCTGCGCCCGGGCATTGTGGGGGTGCGGGGCTTGTGCGCGTGGGCCGCGCGAAGGCGTAGCGGACATGTCCTTAAATAAAAGAGGCTTCGCGGCGCAACCGGCGCATCCGCCGGCAGCCGGGGATATCCCTGCCCCGTGTCCCCCTACGCGTGCTCGCGCCCTGCTCTCCGGGCTGTCACGCGTTGGCGCGTAGGGCGGCTTCTCCACGCCCAATCACCCCGGGGTACAAACAAACGCCCGCGCCGCAAGGCTTTGCGCTGTGAGCAGGTTTGTCTATGCGTTTGGGGCATTGCAATCGGAACTATCAATTTGACCCGCTGGCATTCTCGCGTTTCCATACATGGATTAAGGAGACCCCGCATAATGACAAAGAATATACTCGACTGCAAAGGCCTACCCTGTCCGCAACCCGTCCTGACCGCAAAAAAGCACATTGAGGCCGAGGCTCCGGCCGAATTCGCCGTTATTGTTGACAATGAAGCCGCCAAGGAGAACGTGAGCCGGTTCATTGGAACCAAGGGCTATGCGGCTTCCGTTACGGAGACCGAAGGTGGCTGGATGATTACCGGGCGCCTTGAGGCCGCCGCACAGGATGGCGCAGAATGCGAAGCCTGCCAGATTATGAGCTCCGCCGAGCTTGCCGCCGTGGACCAAAAGGTGACGGTGTTCATCCAGCGCGACGTGCTGGGCGGCGGTGACGATGAGCTTGGCTCCAAGCTGATGCTGAACTTTTTGGCTACTCTGCCGGAGTTTGGCGAGGAGCTGTGGCGCGTTGTGCTCGTAAACGGCGGCGTCAAGCTGGCCATAGCCGGCAATCCGTGCTGCGAAAAGATTCAGGAGCTGGAGCGCATGGGCGCAACCGTGCTGGTCTGCGGCACCTGTCTGGATCATTTTGGCCTGCTGAGTCAGAAGGCCGTTGGCGAAACCACCAACATGCTGGACGTGGTGACGAGTCTTCAGCTTGCCACCAAGGTCATTAACGTCTAGTTACGGGGCATGCCCAAGAACACCCCGAAATCTTCCGGGCGTCCCGCCTCTGCGGAGACGCCCGCTTCCGATTCCCCGACATTGCTGCGCATCAACCGCGCCTTAGCCATGGCCGGAGTCTGTTCCCGCCGCGCCGCCGACGAGTTGGTGGCCAGCGGAGCCGTGCGCGTCAATGGCCAGCCCGCGGACCAGCCCGGTCTGCGCATCGACCCCGCCACCGATGTGGTAGAGGTCAACGGCTCTCCCGTGAGCATTCCCGTCCCCGGACAGGAAGAGCATGTCTACCTCGTCATGAACAAACCCGTGGAGGTCGTCACCACCGCGCGCGACCCGCAGGGCCGCCGAACGGTGCTGGACCTGCTGCCCCCGGCCAAGCGGGGACGCCGGGTCTTTCCCGTTGGCCGGTTGGACTACTACTCGCAGGGGCTTTTGCTCCTCACCACGGACGGCGAGCTGACCAACCGCCTGACGCACCCCCGCTGGCACCTGCCCAAGGTCTACAACGTCCGCGTCCGCGGCGGCGTTACCGAAGACAAGCTGGACGTGATGCGCAAAGGCATGACGCTGGCCGAAGGCGAACGCCTTGCGCCAGTGCCTGTTGAGGCCAGCCGCGACGGCGGCGAGGGAATTCTGCTGACCATGACGCTCATTCAGGGCGTCAACCGCCAAATCCGGCGCATGTGCCGCGACCTTGGCCTGACCATCCTCCGGCTGGAGCGCATTGCACAGGGTCCGGTCCGCCTTGGCCGTCTGCCCAAGGGCAAGGCCCGCGAACTCACGCACGCCGAACGCACGGCCCTGCTGACTGCTGTGGACATGCCCGCCCCGGCCCCGTCGCAGGGCGGCGCTCCCTCCGGTGCGCCATCTTCCGAAAAGCCCGGCCACGGCGGCAAACAGGGCAAAGCTCCCCAAGGCGACAAACCACGCCGCGCAACAGGTGAAACTCGCCCTTACGGCGAAGCTCCGCGCGGAGGCAAAGCCCGCCCCGCAGGGCCCCGCTCCGGCAGGCCCAGCCCAGACAACCGGCGCGGCACTGACCGCCCCGGCGATTCTGGCGGTGGCCGCCCACGCGGCGGGCGCCCCACACGCCCGGGCAAAGGCAAACGCTCCGGCGAACGCTAGTCCAGCCGCTCACGCGTCTTATTTTCCACAGGCCAAACGACAAAAGGCACCCACAACGGGTGCCTTTTCTTTGTGCGCGAGGGGCGCGGAGCACGGCTCACCCCACCGGATACCGGATGATGATGCGGCGGCGCTGGGGTGAGGATTTTTTGCGGTCTGAGAGGTAGAGGCAATGCAGAGGCCCGCACGGCGTAAAACCGCGTTCGGCAAGCGCGGCGCGCAAGGCGTGCACCGCTTGGGGCAGACTGTCCGGCGGGCCAACGTGCAGCATCTGCATCGACGCGCCCTCTTCCAAATGCTCGAAGCGCACGTCGAGGATGTCCGAGTTTTGTTTGCGCACGACGACCTCGGGCCGCACAGCCTCCACACTGCGCGAGGAGACGAATTCCGGCATACGCAGCAGGAGTTTCCAGTTACAGCGCTCCGGCAACGTCTCCAGCACATCCGCGCCGCCATCGCCCCACCACAGGGATTCCAGCTTGGGCATGTAGAAGTCGCGGCCTTCCTCGCGCGCCAGATGCTTCACCCCGTAGGCAAGAGCCGTCACTGCGGCGGCCATCCGCTCAAACTCGTGCCCGCCCGGTCTGCCCTGTCCATTGGCGCACAGGTAGGCAGCAGGCGGAAAATCAACCAAATGCGGGCGAGGCTCCGCCGAGTAGTACTGCGGATAGGCCGTGGTCAAATCAAGTTTGCACACGCAGGGGCGCACCGTCCTATGGCTTGCTGTTCTCCACGATTTCCACGTCTTCCGGCGGCGTGAAGGTAAAATGTCCGTCCGGAAAATCTGGATTCAGATGCAGCTTGGTCAATGTGACGTCGTTCTCATTGCCAAAAAAGTCGACAATAACCACCCGGCGCAGCAAAAAGCTCTCCGGCGTCAGCCACAGATAAGCCTGCACAAGGTTGGATTCCGGCGTGTGGGGAATGAGTTCCAGCTTGATGTAGCCATCCTCGCGGCCTTGGGGCGTCACGTAGAATTCCTCGTCCAGCCGGGCCTTTCCGGACAAAAAGCGGAGCATGGTCTTGGAGCCGAGCACCTGCTCCACCGTGTAGCGATAGGCCGTTCCTTCCTCGGGGAAAT
The DNA here is from genome assembly GCF_054921475.1 of Desulfobaculum sp. NCBI lineage: Bacteria > Pseudomonadati > Thermodesulfobacteriota > Desulfovibrionia > Desulfovibrionales > Desulfovibrionaceae > Desulfobaculum > Desulfobaculum sp. The sequence continues at coordinate 8,359 of NZ_JBUDSW010000123.1, forward strand.
AGTCCCACACCGCGTCCTGCCCCACCACCAGAAGCTCCTGCTCCGGTGTGGCCGTCTGCCAGCGCACCAGCGAGGGATTCTTGAAGGCCAGCGCCCCGGTGCGCGTTTGCGTTGAACCGTTTGCAGCGTTGGTCAGGCGTTGCACGATGTCCGCAGAAAAGCCCGTCAGGGCCTCGTATTTCTCCTGCATGCGTGCGGTTATCTCCGCTGCATCGCCAGCGGGCGCGCTTTCCTGTGCACAAACGGCCCCGCCAGATGCCCAGAGCATCAGCGCGACCAGTATCGCCACGATACTGCGTTGGCGCATGTGTCCTCCGAAGTTCGTTGAGTTGTTGCAGTTCATAGTGAAAAGCTGTAAAAATTACAGTGTGTTTCCCGACAGGAATGCACGGGTTTCGTCCAAATGTCCAGATGCCACACCACGTGGCATGGCGCAAGGATGACGGCCCGCGCCACTTTGATTGGTCTTGTGCATTTGCAACCGGAGGGAATCCATGACACATCCGCCGCTATCCCAGTTGGAGCGTCGCCGGGTGGAAGCTCAGATGATGGCGCGCATGTTTGCCGTGCTGTCGCAACGCTTCGGGGACGAAAAGGCCCTCGCCCTCATCGGAGAAGCCGTGGACGCCGAGGCGGAGGCCGCCGGAAAGCGCTTTGCCGCCGCCGCGCCAAACGGCCCCAGCCTTGAGCACTTTGCAACCTTCATCGACCTGATGCGCGCCGGAAATGCCCTGGATATCGACAGGCGCGAAATTCAGGGCGACGTCTTTGCGCTGGACATCACCCGCTGCCAGTACGCGCACATGTACATCAAGGAAATGGGGCTCTCGCCGGAGCTGGCATGGACCATCTCGTGCCGTCGCGACCTTGCCTTTGCCAAGGGCTATTCCCCGCATCTGCAATTGGCCCGCGCCACCACCATCAGTACGGGCGGGGGAATGTGTCCCTTCCGGTATGTCTGGACCGAGGACCGCACCTTTAGCGACGAGGCCCCGCCCACGCGCGCTACTTCGTCCTCGTCCTCGCCTCCGGCAAGCTAGGCGAAAGCGCGGCCCCATGCGGGCGCCCTCCGGCGGGCGACTGGGTGCCCGTCCCAAACAGCCCGGAGCCAATGCACCGCGCCGTCCACAACTCGGCATGCACAGCGGCTCCCACACCGTGGGAAGCCGCCCTGCTCCTGACGCGCCAAGCGCCCCACCCTCCGAAAAAGCAAACGGCCCGGCTACCATACACATGGTAACCGGGCCGTTTTATGTGTTTTCCAAAGGCAAACCGCTGGGCGGCGCGCCTATTCGCGTCCCACAATAACCTTGCGGGGCTTGCTGCCGTCGGCGGGACCAACCACGCCGTCCTGCTCCATCTGTTCGACAAAGCGGGCCGCGCGGTTAAAGCCGATGCGGAAGCGGCGCTGAATGAGGGAGATGGACGCTTTGCCCTGCTCCATCACGAATTCCACGGCCTCGGCATAGATGGGGTCGTCGGGGATGCCGTCGCCGCCACCACCGCCGTTGCCACCTGCGCCGCCGTTACCGGCGTCGCCGTCCTTGGACCATTGGCCGAAGTCGAGGTCGAACTCGGGCTTGGCCTTGGCTTCCCAGTACTCGATGATATTGCCGATTTCGTCCTCGTCCACCAGTGCACCGTGCACGCGGTTGTGCTTGCCGCCACCGGGCTTAAAGAGCATATCGCCCTTGCCCAGCAGATGGTTGGCGCCCACGCTGTCCAAAATGGTGCGCGAGTCCTGTGGCGAGGTCACGGTAAAGGCAATACGGCTGGGGAAGTTCGCCTTGATGAGGCCGGTCACAACGTCCACGGAGGGGCGCTGCGTTGCCAGAATCATATGAATACCCGCCGCACGCGCCAGCTGCGCCAGCCGCACGATGGACGTTTCCACTTCCTTGCGCGCCGTCAGCATCAGGTCCGCAAGCTCGTCAATAACAATAACAAGGTACGGGATGGTCT
>NZ_JBUDSW010000124.1:0-10133 GCF_054921475.1 Desulfobaculum sp.
GGCGGGGGAGAAGGTCCCTCTGCTCCCGCGCGATGCCGAGGTGGTGGGGCTGGCCGTTGCCGGTGCCATCCATGGGCGGACGTATAGCGACCCGCCGAATATCCCGTGGGATGTGGACCTTGCCGGGCGCGACGCGCTGCTGTGTAAGGACTTCACCCTCATTAACGACTTTACGGCGCAGGCCTGCGCCTGCATGACGCCCGTCTTTGACGAGGCGCTTCTCATCCTGCCCGGCAAAGCCGAACCGGACACCACGCGCGCCGTTATCGGTGCGGGCACAGGCCTTGGCATGGCCGCGCTGGTCCCCGACGGCGCGGGCGGCTACCGCGTGATGCCCACCGAGGGCGGCCACAGCCTCTTCCCCTTTGTCAGCCGTGAGGAATTCGACTTTATGGACTTTGTCCGCGACAGGACGGGCCGCCGGCAGGTTATCGGCGACCTTGTGGTGACGGGCCTCGGGCTGAGCCTGCTGCATGAATTCTTCACCGGCGAACGCCTCGCCCCGGCGGAAGTGACCGCGGGGTTTTATTCCAAGTCCAAGATTCTGGCGTGGGCGGCGCGCTTTTATGGCCGCGCCTGTCGCAATTTTGCCCTGAGCACCCTTGCCCTTGGCGGAGTGACCATCAGCGGCGGCGTTGCGGCCCGTTCGCCGGAGCTGGTGACCCATCCCGCCTTTGGCGACGCCTTCCGCTTTTCCGAAACTCACGCCGCTGTGATGGAACGCATCCCCGTACTGCTGAACGCCAATGAGGATTCAGGGCTGTGGGGCGCTGCGCATGCGGGGTTGCATCATTTGCGTACTGGCGGACATGTGACCTAGCGCTGTTCCAGCCGTGGAGTGTATTTCGTCCACAGTGCCTGCTGTCTGCCTGAAAAAGGCGTGATTTATCCCGTGTATTGTGTGGGTGGTATTGACTTTTTTTCTGTATCACCATACCACAAGACAATGAGTGTTCTTCGCATGTTAACGTGTTGACGCACTGAGGGGGATGCCTTGAAACGCCTCATTCTGGGTACGCTGGTACTCGCGGTGGTAATCGGTGGAGGTCTGCACAGTGCCCGGGCCACAACGCTCGGCGAACTGCTGCCCGGAATGATTGCGGAGCACGAGCGCCTGCACGCCGCGCAAAGCCGCGAGGACGCCGCGCAGTACCGCCTGCGGCAGGCCCGCGCCGCATGGTATCCGCGCCTCGACATCACGGGCGACGTCACCAAGGAAAACATCGAAAAGACCGGCGTTGCCGGAACGTCCCTCGGTCGCAATATCGAAAAGCTGCGCGCCACCCAGCTGCTGTGGGACTTTGGCCGCACCAACAGCATCATCGGCTCTAGCCGGGCCGGGTACGAGCTGTCCGAGGCCGAACGCGTCGCCGTCCGGCAGGCCCTGATTCAGGAAGGGGTCGCCGCCTACCTCAACTGCATCCGCGCCAGCAAGGTGCTGGCCTTTGCCCTCCAGTCCGAAGAAAACATTAAGCACCAGACCGGCATAGAGGAATCCCTCGTCAAGCGCGGCGCTGGGCTGTCGTCCGACGTGTTGCAGGCCAAATCGCAGCTTGCTGGCGTGGCCGCCCTGCGCGTTGTGGCCGAGGGCGACCTCGTCAACGCGCGCAACCGCTTCCGCGCCGTGTTCGGGCGCGATGTCACCGCCGACGAGATTGAATCCTTCATCCGTCCCGATGTCCCCTACGACAACGTGCCCGTTACGCTGGAGTCCGCCATTGCGCAGGCCATCAGCGATAATCCGAATCTGACCATGCTCCAGAAGAATGTGGACCTGACCGAGCACCAAATCGCCAGCGCGCGGTCCATGTTCTACCCCAGCTTCAATGCCTACGGCGAATACTGGCGCAAGGAGAACGACTCCGGCGTTGAGGAAATCAAGATTGAGCAGCGTGTGGGTGTGGAATTTGCCTACAACATCTTTGCCGGTGGCGGCGACATGGCCGCCCTGAGCGCCGCCAAGAGCGACAAGCAAAACGCCGCCAATTCCTTGAAGGATCAGGAGCGCACCATTGAGGAAGTGGTCCGTGTAAACTGGCAAAACCTGCTCACCGCCCGCGCCAAGGCCGAATGGTTCCGCAACCAGGCCAATATCGAAGCGGAATTTCTGGAGCTGGCGCGCAAGGAACGCAAGCTGGGCAACCGCTCCCTGCTCGATGTGCTCACCGCTGAGGTCAACTACAACAACGCGCTGAGCGGAGCCATCTCCGCAGAGGTGGATCAGGACCTTGCGGCATTCAATCTGCTGTATGCCATGGGTGAGCTGGAGCTTGACCTGTTCGCCGCGCCCTAGCGCCCACCACGGTGGGTGACGCGCCCCAAAGCCGTTTGTGCCGGGCGCTCATCTGCGGCCCACGCACGGATCAAACCGGCAGACTGCATGCCACGGCATGGGCCTGTCGGTTTGTTGCATTTGGACCAAAGGAGGTCCCCCTCTGCCCCTCGCCACGCCGTTTCCTTCCCTGACGGGGCATCTGGCCCGCCATCCCGCCCGCGCCGCTGAATTGCTGGCGGCCTCTCTGCTTATGAATCTTTTGGCCCTTGTGGATACCGTGTTTGTGATGATTGTGCTGCGGCGGTATGTGGCGCATGGTCTGGACGGAACGTTGTATCTGCTGGCCGGGGGAACGCTGGTGGCGGTGCTGGTGCTGTGGGGCGTGCGCCGGGCGCGGAATCAGCTGGCCGCTGCCATGGACATGGGCCGCGCCGAAGCGGTGGAGGCCCGGACCATGGAGCATTTGGTTACCGCGCGGGTTTCGGGGCTGGAGGCGGAGAGCGTGAGCGGGCGGGGCCTGATGAGCGATATTGCCGCTGTGCGCGCCGCCCTTGGCCCGCAAAATCTCTGCGCCACGTTGGACGCGCCATTTGTGGTGCTGTTCATTGTGGCCGTGTGGATGCTGCATCCGATGATGGCCGTGGTGGTGGCTGTGGGCTGCGCTGTGGCCTGTGGCGGCGGGATGTGGACGGCGCGCCGTGGTGTGGCGCTTGCGCCGCGCCTTGAGCGTGCTGCGGACCGGGCGCAGCGTGTGGTGGCCAATATGACCGACGCGGGGGAGACCGTTCGCGCCTTTTGCGGCGGGGCGCTGGTGCGCGGCGCATGGACCGCCGCGCACCAGCGCCTTGCGCAGCTTCGGCGCGCTGCGGCGCATGTGGGCGGCACCGGGACCGCGCTCACGCAAGGGGCGTCCGCGCTGCTGCGCGTTGGCGTGTTTGGCATTGGGGCAACGTATGTGGTCCGGGGCGGGCTGTCCGTGGCGGCGCTTATTGGCGTCAGTATGCTGGGGGCGCTGGCCCTTCGCGGCGTGTCGCAGTCAGTGCAGGCGTGGCAGAGCATCATGCGGGGGCGGCAGGCGTGGCAGCGGCTGGAGGAATTTTGGAGCCTGCCGCGCGAGGAGGAGCAGGGCGAGCCGCCGGCGCAGTGGTCCGGCGCGCTGCGCCTTGAGGACGTGAGTTTTGCATGGCCGGGGCGCAGTGCGCTGTTCTCGGGACTGTCCTGCCGCGTAGGCTCCGGGGACATTGTGCTGGTGACGGGACCGAACGGCGCGGGCAAGACCACGCTCCTTCGGCTGGTGGCGGGGCTTGTTGCGCCGCAGGGCGGGGCGGTGCGGGTGGAAGGCGCGCGTTTGGCGCAGGTGCCTGCCTCGTGGTGGCGGCAGCAGATATGCGTCATGCCGCAGGAGGCCGTGTTTTTGGACGGCACCATTGCCGAGAATATGACCCTTGGCCCGCCGGGCGAATACGCCGTGGAAATGCAGGCCGCACTGGGAGCAGCAGGGATGCGGCGCTTTATCGATACCAGCGAGCATGGCGTGTCCGAGGTGCTGACCGGTGGCGGGGCCAAGCTCTCGCGCGGGATTCGGCGGCGGCTGGCCCTTGCGCGGGCGCTGGCGTCCGGTGGGCGCGTGGCGCTCTTTGACGAGCCAACGCAGAGCATGGACGCCGAGGGGCGCGCCTGCGTGTACGCGGCGCTCAATGCCATGGCGCGGGAGGGGCGCACCATTCTTGTTGCGTCGGACGATCCGCATATCCGCAAGGGCGCAACCTGCATGCTGGACCTTGCTGACGGCGCATTTACGCGTGTGCGCGCCGCCGCCCGGTCCGCCCCCGCGTCCGGCGCGCAGGAGGTGCGGCAATGAAGGAGATGACCGCCCGCCTGACGCAGGCCGCGCCGCTGACCATGCGCCTTTTGGCCGCGACGGTGTGCGTGAATGTTTTGTCCTTTGCCTCGCCGCTGTTTGTGATGCTCATCCTTGGGCAGTACACCAATACCGGATTTGACGGCACCCTTGTGACCTTTGCCGTGGGCATGGTGCTGGCGATGGCCTTGCAGGTGGCCTTGAAGCAGGTGCGTACGGCCATGGCCGCCGCCGTCAGCGAGGCCCCGGACGAGCGCCTTGCCGCGGGGGTGGCGGATGTGCTGACGCGGGCGCGCATGGGCGCGCTGTGGCGGGTGCCGGAGGCGCTGCGGCGGAGCATCCCCGCGCATCTCGACGCGGTGCGCAAGGCGTACAGCGCCACCAGTATTACCAGCGTGCTTGATGCGCCGTTCTGCCTCGCGTTTATTGCGGCGGCGTGGTGGCTCAGTCCGTGGGTTGGGGCGGTTGCCCTTGTGGGGGCGGCGGCGCTGCTGGGGCAGGGGCTTGCCGCAACGCGCGCGCAGCAGCGCACCATGCGCGAGGCCCAGCGGGAGGACATGACCCTGCGCGGCATGGTGGACAGCGCCCGGCGCGGCGCGGATACCGTCCGTCTGTTTGGGGGCGGCGTGTTTGTGCAGGAGCGCTGCGCGCGGCAGGGGGCTACGGTTCGCGGCCTGAACATGGCGGTGGAGCGCATGCGCCTTGGCGGTATGAATGCGGCCATGACGCTTCCCGTCTTGGCGCGGGTGGCGGTGTACGCCGTGGGCGCAAAGGAAGTGGTGGTGGGCAACCTGACCGTGGCGGGGCTGATTGCGGCGAATATTCTTGTTTCGCGGGCGTTTGTGGTTGTGGCGCAGTTTGTGGGCACGGGCATGCGGCTGGCGCGGGGCAGACAGGCCCTGCGCGATATCCGCGAGCTGTCGCGTGTGCCCCTAGAGGCGGGCAGCGGCACCGCGCTTCGGCAATTTTCCGGACGTCTGAGTCTGCGGGATGTCGCCTTTGCCTACCCCGGCAGCAGTGCGCCGCTTTTTGAATCCCTCACCGTTTCGCTGCCGCCGGGGACGGTGGCCGTGGTGCACGGGCCAAGCGGTGCGGGCAAGACGACCTTTGCACGGCTGCTGACCGGGCTTGTGGTGCCAACGCGCGGCGATGTGCTGGCGGACGGCATCACCCTGCGTCAGCTTGCCCCGGCGTGGTGGCGGGCGCAGGTGGTGTATGTGCCGCAGGAGCCAACGTTCGTCAGCGGCACCCTGCGCGAGAATATCACCCTCATGCGCCCGGACATGGACGACGAGGCCGTGGCGGAGGTGGTGCGGCAGTGCGGGCTGACGGCGCTTGTGGCGGACCTGCCGCAGGGGCTCCAGACGCCGCTGACGCAGGCGGGGCGCACGCTGTCCTATGGCATTCGCCGCCGCGTGGCCCTTGCCCGCGCGGTGACCACGCAGGGGCGGCTGGTTGTGATGGACGACCCCTTTGAAGGGCTGGACGAGGACGGCGTGGTCGTGGTGTCGGCAGTGCTGCGCGACTGCGCGAGGCAGGGGCGGACCATCGTTGTCTGCGCGGACGCGCCGGATGTGCTGACGGACGCGCATGTTCGGCTGGACCTTGGACGCAAGCCGGAACCGGAAATTGTGTGGGCCGCCTCACCCGGGCGGCAACGCAGGAAGGAGCAGAGCGCATGACGCAGACGCCAGTACAGCCAGAACACGACGCCGACAGTGCGGCGCGGCGCAGTGAACGGGCGGTCCGGAGCTTTCTGTGGCTGTGTGTTGTGGGCGCGGCGGTGTTTGTGCTCTGGGCGGCCATCTTTCGGCTGGACATTGTGAGCATGGCGCAGGGCGAGGTTATCCCCAGCACCAAGGTCAAAAGCGTGCAGCACCTGGAAGGTGGCATTATCCGCGAGATTTTGGCGCGCGAGGGCGACGCCGTGGAGCAGGGTCAGCCCCTTGTTATTTTGGAGGAGACGTCCACCGGCGCCAGTGTGGAGGAAATAGCCATCCGGACGACCTCTCTGACGGCGGAGGTGGCGCGCCTTGATGCGCAGGCGCGCATGCTGGACGCCCCGGCCTTTCCTGATGGCTTTGCCACAGCGCATCCCAAGCTCGCGCGGCAGGCGACCACGCTCTTTGAGGCCAGCCGCCGGCGCCTTGAAAGCGAACTGACCGAACAGCGTGAAAACATCATCCAGCGCGAGCAGGACGTAAAGGAAATCCGCGCCCGCCTCAGGAACAACCGCCAGAGCCTCACCCTTGTGCGTGAGCAGGTGGCGCTGTCCGAAGAGCTTCTGCGCGATAATCTGACCACCCGGTATAAGCATCTGGCCTACCTGCGTGAGCAGTCGGAGCTTGTCAGCCGCATAGAGCAGGACCGCGCGGCCCTGCCGCGTGCGCAGTCGTCCCTTGCCGAGGCGCGTGAGCGGCTGGTGCGCCTTGAGCGCGCTTACCGCGAGGAGGCGCAGCAGGACTTACGCAAGGCCCGGCAGGAGTTGGAGGAGTTCTCCCAGCGGCTCAAGAAATTCCGCGACAGTCTGCGGCGGACGGTTATCCGCTCCCCCGTGGAGGGCGTGGTGAAAACCCTGCACGTGGTGACGCGCGGCGGTGTGGTGCGTCCGGGCATGACCCTTGTGGACATTGTGCCCTCAAGCGACAGGCTGGTGGTGGAGGCGCATTTGCCCATTTCGGACATTGGCTACGTGCAGGAGGGGCAGAACGCCATTGTACGCCTTGCCTCGGCGGATGCGGCGCGCTTTGGCAAGCTGGATGGGCGCGTGGTGCATGTGAGCCCGGATACCTTCACCACGCCAGAGGGGCAGACCTTCTACTCCGTGCGCATCGAGACCGAGGGCGACGGCTTCTCCCACGGCGACTTTCAGTACCGCCTCATCCCGGGGATGCTGGTCATGGCGTATATCCATACCGGTCAGCGCACTGTGCTGGAATACCTGACGGACCCCTTCCTTGGCGCCATGGGGCAGGCCATGCAGGAGCGATGACTATGCGCGTGCTGCTGGTGCATCCCAATTTTCCTGCGCAGTTTCGGCACGTGGCGCGGGCCCTTGGCGCGGATAGTGCGACGACGGTGGTCTTTGCCACCACCAACCCGCGCCCGGATTGGACCATCCCCGGCGTGAAGAAAGCGGTGTTCTCTCCGGTCAAGGCCAAGGCGGAAGCAAAGGATGGCGACGCCCATCAGCAGGCCCTGCGGCGGCTGGTGACGCCGTTTCGCGACGCCGCCGCGCAGGGCGAGGCCATGTACCGGCTGGCCCACAGGATGAAGCGCTCCGGCTTTACGCCCGATGTCATCTACGCCAGCTCCGGCTGGGGGCCGAGCCTCTACCTCAAGGACGTGTGGCCCGAGACGCCCCTCATGTGCTATTTCGAGTGGTTTTATGATCCCTTTGGCGAGGACGCATGCTTTGGCCGAAAGCCTCCGCCCAAGAAGGGGCTTGCCCCGCCGCAGACGCTGCGCTCGCGCAATGCGGCAATATTCAATGACCTGTGGGCCTGCGAGCAGGGCCTCTCGCCCACGCTGTGGCAGCGCTCCCAGTTCCCCAGCGAATACCATCATAAAATGGCCGTCCTGCACGACGGCGTAAATACCAACCTCTTCCGTCCACGGCCGGGGACGCCCATGCAGTTGAAAAACTGCGACCTGTCCGGCGTGCGGGAGGTCATTACCTTTGCCGGACGCGGCATGGAACCGTACCGGGGCTTTCCGCAGTTTCTCACCGCGCTGGAAATGGTCCTGCGCCGTCGGCCCGGGGCGCACGCCGTCATCGCCGGGTCGGAACGGGTGTGCTACGGCACCCCGCACCCCAGCGGCAAAAGCTATAAGGCCATCATGCTGGAGGAACTGGACCTGCCGCAGGACCGCGTCCACTTTGTGGGGGCACTGCCCTACGGCGAGTACCGGCGGATGCTGGCGGCGTCCTCGGTACATGTGTACCTGACGCGGCCCTTTGTGCTGTCGTGGTCAGCCATTGAGGCCATGGCCAGCGGCTGCTGCCTTGTCGTTTCGGATACGTCCCCCGTACGCGAGGCCATGCGTGATGGCGAGAGCGCGCAGTTTGTTGATTTTGCTGACCCGAAGGACATTGCCGCAGGCATGGAGCGGGTGCTGGACGATGTGCCCTATGCGGAGCGCCTCCGGCGCGGCGCGCGCGAGACAGCCGTCAGCCGCTACAGCTTGGAGCATGTGCTCCCCATGCACTTGCGCCTCATCGGCAACACCGCGAACCGCGGCAAGGTGGTACATGGCGCGCTGGACAGCCCGGACCGCCCTGAAACTGCGCCCCCGGCGCGGGCAGAGGGGCCGGTGGCGAAGGGCGGCGGATGATGGCCTCCGGCGCCTAATCCAGAATAACGGTGCTGACGTCCACAGCGTATTTTCGGATGCGGTTGTGCACCGTGCCCCGGCTGACGCCCAAGAGGCGCGCGGCGGCGGCCTTGTTGCCGCCTGTGGCGCGCAGGGCGGACACCAATTGCGCGCGTGGGCCTGCGGGGTGGTGCGGGGCCCCTTCGCGTGGTGCGGCGGGGTTGGCGGGGCCAAGCGGCGGGGCGCTTTGGGCGTGCTCTGCGTCGTTATGAGGCTGGGGCGTGGTGGCACCCGCTGGCGGCGGGCATGCCGCGTCTGCGCCCATGAGGGAGGGCGGCAGGTGTTCCGGCAGGATGGGGCCAGCGTCCGCGATGACGCAGGCGTATTCGAGGGCGCTTTTTAGCTCGCGCACGTTGCCGGGCCAGCGGTGGGCCATGAGGCGGCGCATGGTCTCGGGCGCTATGCCCGCAATGTCCGCGCCGGAGCGCTGGCTGATGTCGTGCAGGAAAAAGTCCGCCAGCAGGGGGATGTCCTCGGCGCGTTCGCGCAGGGGCGGAATATGGATGGGGATGACGTTGATGCGGTAGTAGAAGTCGCGCCGGAAGCGGCCCTCCTGCGTCAGGCGCTCCAGATTGCGGTTGGTGGCGGTGATGATGCGGGCGTCTACGGTGATGGGGCGGTTGTCGCCAACGCGCTCGATGCGTTTGCTTTCCAGAACGCGCAGCAGCTTGACCTGTATGGACAGCGGCACGTCGCCGATTTCGTCCAAGAAGATATCCCCACCGCGTGCGGCCTCAAAGCGGCCTTCGCGGTGGCGGATGGCTCCGGTGAACGCGCCCTTCACATGCCCAAAGAGTTCGCTTTCAAGGATGCTCTCGTTAAGGGCGGCGCAGTTGCACTGGATGAACGGCCCGTCACTGCGCGGGCCAAGGGCGTGGATGGCGTAGGCGGCCAACTCTTTGCCGGTGCCGGATTCGCCGGAGATGATGACCGGCGCGTCCGAGGCTGCGGCCCGCTCAAGGATGCCGTAGAGGCGCTGCATGGCCGGAGCATGCCCCACCATGCCGTGAAAGCCTGTGTCGAACAGGCGGGTGAGCTCGTCGATGCGGCGCTTTTGGGCGTCCAGTTCGGAGATGTCCGTCAGGGTTTCCACCGCGGCAATGACGTTGTCGCCGTCCATGAGCAGGCGGGCGTTTTTGATGACGGGGACGGAGGCGCCGTCCTTGCGGATAATGCGGCAGCGCTTGCGCGGTTCGCGCCGGGTGTCGAAGAGCGCGCACCAGTGCTCGCGCCCCTTCTGGCGGGAAATGGCGCAGACGTCGCACTGGAGCATGGTGCAGGGCTGGCCTGTGAGTTCCTCGCGGCTGTAGCCCGTCATGGCGGCCATGGCCTCGTTGACCATGCGGATGCGCCCGTTGGGACCGATAATCATCAGCCCCTCGGCCATGGTCTCAAGAATATCTTCCAGCGAGTTCTTGATGGGGTCGATGTGCATTTATTGGACACCTTTTGAACGTATGTTTGAACAGGTGTAAAAAATGTGTACCACGGCCTGGACGCTGTCACAAGGGAGCCATGCGGCGGGAGTCCGCACGGGGCGGGGATTCATCATCAGTGGTCCCCGGGGCTTGCGTTTCGGCACATACCCTGCAAAAATCAGGACAATAGGAAAAGTCTCAAGAT
>NZ_JBUDSW010000125.1:0-10132 GCF_054921475.1 Desulfobaculum sp.
TGCGTCTATCCATGCGCTTAGCCGCCTCGCCCACCCTCAAAGCCTTCGCCAAAGAAAAGCCCACCACACAGAAAGCGTGGTGGGCGTCGTATAGAATGGGCCGTGGTCTTTTGGGGTTACCCGTCTCTTTCTCCACGTATTACTTTATACGCGGCATCCGCAAAATACCGATGCGTTGCCGTCATGGGATGCCAGTCATCCCACCACATGAAGCCATCTGGTTTGGGATAGGAGTAGGTCCCGAGCCACGGGACGTCAGGGATTTCGAAGGCTCCCGATGCCGCGAGCGTGTTGAACAGCCCATAGGCATCGACTGTGTAGAGCGTGACCCCCGGGTGCCTTTCAGAAAACCCGCCCGCCCCATGCAGCGCGGCGCTGAGCTTCGCATTGATGCCGACGACGAGTTGCGCAACCTCGGCTTTGACGTGTGCGTATTCCCCGGCGTAGGCCGGGGCAAGGGTGATATCGGGAAGCGTACTGATGAGGCATGTCCGCATACCTTTCGCGGCGAGACGCTCCAGCGCGTCGATGGTGTTGGCGGCCACGTCGCCCGCGTCCGCGCCGCCTTCGTAGATGTCGTTAATGCCGATAAGCACAGTGCACAGGGCCTGCGGCAAGGCGCTGTCATCGTCAAAGGTCTCCACCTGCCATGCAAGGCCGGACCAGTCCTTGGGACCGGAGGCGTTGCCGTGGCCACTTTGCGCGCCGCACCATGCTCTATCCTCAAGCGCCACGCCAAGACGCGCCGCGAGATGCTCAACCCACACGGGACCGTTACTGAGACGGTTGAAGCCGCTGCCGTTGCTGAATCCGTTGTCCGAAAAACTGTCGCCAAAGGCGATAACCCGCTGAAACATCGTAAAATCTCCGCTGACTGGCCGATGCGATGGAACGGCGTTGGTTTCTGATCGCGATCATTTTCCCGAATCACGTACCGCGATGCACGCGGAAGTTCAATCTTTGGCGAGGCGTGAGCGGCGCGCTGCTGTTGTTCTGTGCCGGATTGGCCGTATGCACGGGCCGGACGCACACCCTGGCAAAGCTGTATTGCTTTGGTCACGGGCGAAGACATGAGGGCGCAAATGTGGACAGGGAGGGCGCGTTGTCGTGCCCCGGTGTGCCTTGGGGAGAAGTTGAGACTTCGTGCGTAAACGTCTCCTCATTCTGCGTGGAATGTTGTAGGATGCGTGGTGCTTGCATCGTGTGGTCTCTGGGATGCAGGGCTGACATGAATGAACACTGAATGAAGGTGGTGGATATGCGTGTGTGGCGCTATGCAGTACTGGCTTTGTTGACGGTGGCGCTGTGCTCTGGGTGCGGCGATGATGACGTGCAGCAGCCGGAGGTGGTGCGTCCGGTGAAATCCATGCTCGTTGAGTCGCCCTCCAAGGGCCGGACCTATCGTTTTCCGGGGCGCGTTGAAGCCGCGAAGGAAGTGGAACTGGCTTTTCGTGTTTCTGGCACGCTGGTCGAGTTGCCTGTGAAGGAAGGGCAGACCGTGGAGCAGGACCAACTGATTGCCCGGCTGGACCCGCGCGACTTTGAAACGGAAGTCTCCCGCATCGAGAGCCAAATCAATGAAGCCAAGGCCCAGCTGGAGGCGATGCAGTCCGGCGCGCGTAGCGAGGACGTCCGCAGCCTTGAGGCCAAAGTGGCTTCGGCCGAGGCAAAGGCGACGGAAGCGAAACTGCAGGCCGAGCGCAAGGCGAAGTTGTATCAGGATAATGTGATTTCCAAGATGGAATACGACAACGCCGTGGCCACGCGTGATGTGGCGCAGGCGAATCTGGAGGGCGCCCGGCAGGAACTGCGCAAGGCGCGCCAAGGCGCGCGGCGTGAGGATGTGCAGGCAATGCAGGCCAGAATTGCTGGTCTGCGCACGCAGTATAAGCGCGCCATGGACGCTTTGGCGGACTCCGTGCTTCGCGCGCCATTTACGGGCACGGTGTCGCGGAGGTATCTGGAGAACCATCAGGAAATTTCCGCCCGCACGGCGGTGGTGAAGCTGCAGAACCTGACGGATGAGGTGCAAATCGGCATTGATGTTCCGGAAAGCATCATTGCCCACGGCGAGCGCGGCGAGGCAAAGCTGTTTGTGTCCTTCGAATTTTTGCCGGGAGAGCGCTTTCCGGCCGAGGCTGTGGAAGTGGGAACCGAAGCGGACCCGGCAACGGGCACCTTCCCGGTCAAGTTGGTTATGCGCCCCCGCAACGAGACCGAGCGTTTTAATGAAGACGGGCGTGGGACGTACATCCTTCCCGGTATGACCGCCGTGGTGGAGGCCGTGACCTATCCGCCTAAGCAGGATCAGGACGCGCCCCTGCGGGTGCCGGTGCACGCTGTGGCCGCGGATGCTGATGGCCGCCCGTATGTGTGGGTGGTCAACCCCAAGGACAGCACGGTGCACAGGCGGCCCATTATACGCGGCAGGCTTGAGGGAAGCAGCATCGAGGTCACGTCCGGCCTTGCGGTGGGTGAGCGGATTGTGACGGCTGGCGTGGATTATCTGGTGGAAGGTCAACACGTCCGAGTTGGCGAGTAGGTGCGTCATGAGCATAGCTGAATTTGCCATACGTCGCAGAACGGTGACCCTTGCCCTGTGCGCCGTCATCCTGCTGGGCGGGCTGTATGCCTACGAAAAGCTGGGGCGCCTTGAAGACCCGGAATTCACCATTAAGGACGCCGTGGTCATCACCGCCTATCCGGGAGCCTCAGCGCGCGAGGTGGCGGAGGAGGTGTCCGACGAGATTGAAACAGCCGTTCAGCAGCTGGCCCAGCTGAAGGAAATCAAATCTATTTCACGTCCGGGGCTGTCCATTGTCACTGCGCGGGTGAAGGATAAGTTTGGGAAAAGCGAAATTCCGCAGGTGTGGGATGAACTGCGCCGCAGAGTGCTGGACGCCCAGCCTAAACTCCCCCCCGGCGCGTCTACGCCGCAGGTGAATGACAACTTTGGGGACGTGTTTGGCATTTTGCTGACGGTGTCTGGCGAGGGCTACACCTATGAGGAATTGCGCCGCTATGTGCAGTTTTTGCGGCGCGAGCTTTTGCTTGTGGACAACGTGGCCAAGGTGGAGCTGTGGGGGCTTCAGGAAGAGGCCATCTTTATTGAGTTTTCGCGCTTTAAGCTGGCGCGGATGGGCGTCAGCCCGGATGTGTTTGTGCAGGCGCTGGCAACGCAGAATCTGGTGTCTCCCGCCGGGTCTGTGCAGGTAGGGGCGGAGCGCGTGCGCATCAGCCCCACGGGCGAGTTGTTGTCCGTGGAGGATATCGCAAGCCTGGAGGTGCGCGACCCGGCATCGAACCGGCTTGTGGCGCTCAAGGATGTCGCCACGGTGTCGCGGGGCTATGTGGACCCGCCGGACCATGTGCTGCACTTTGACGGCAAGCCTGCGCTGTCCATAGGCATTTCCGTGGCCCCCGGCGGCAATGTGGTGAAGCTGGGCGATGCGGTCAAGGCCCGCATGACGCAGCTGGAGCAGTACCGCCCTGTGGGTATGGAAATCGGCGTGGTGAACTTTCAGCCCGATGACGTGCGCAAGGCCGTGGACGGCTTTGTGGTGAATTTCATTGAGGCGCTGGCTATTGTGGTTGTGGTGCTTCTTGTCTTTATGGGGCTGAAAAGCGGGGTGCTTATTGGCGTGGTGCTGGCGCTGACGGTGCTGGCGACCATGATAGCCATGGACATGATGTCCATCACCCTGCAACGCATCTCCCTTGGCGCGCTGATTATTGCCCTTGGTATGCTGGTGGACAACGCCATTGTGGTGACCGAAGGCATGCTGGTGCGCATTGAGTCCGGCGTGGACCGCATCAAGGCCGCCAATGAGGTGGTGGGGCAGAATATGATGCCGCTGCTGGGCGCAACGGTCATTGCTATTTTGGCCTTTGCCGCCATTGGTGGGTCCTCGGACGGTACGGGCGAGTATTGCCGCTCGCTCTTTCAGGTGATGCTGTTGTCGCTGTTTATCAGCTGGGTGCTGGCTATTACGGTAACGCCGCTTCTGTGCACCATGGCGTTTCGGCCACGGCCTGGTGGCGGGGATGGGAGCGACGCCTACTCCGGGCGGCTGTTTACGGTGTACCGCCGGTTTTTGGAGGCCGCCCTTGCGCGGCGTTGGCAGACGGTGATTGTGCTGGTTGTGCTGCTGGTTGGCGCAGTGCTGTGGTTTGGTACGCTCAAGAACAGCTTCTTCCCGCCGTCCACGCGGCCGCAGTTCCAAATCCACTATTGGCTCCCTGAGGGGACGGACATTACGCGCACCGTTGCGGATATTTCCGTCATTGAGGACAAGCTGCTGGCGGATGAGCGGGTGACGTCCACGGCCTCGTACATCGGCAAGGGCGCAACGCGCTTTATGCTGGTCTTCGGGCCGGAGCAGTCGCAGTCCAAGGCCTATGGGCTCATCCTTGTGCGGGTGCACGACTATAACGACATTGACGGGCTTATTGACGAGTACGGGGCGTACTTGGCGGAGCGTTTTCCTGATGCGGAGCCCAAGCTGGACAAGTTCGTCCTTGGTCCCGGCGGCGGCTACGATGTGGAAGCGCGCTTTTATGGCCCGGACGCGGCAGTGCTGCGCACGCTGGCCAACAAGGCCAAGGATGTGTTCCGCACCTCGGCAAAGGCTACGGCCATCCGCGACAACTGGCGGCAAAAGAGCATGGTCCTGCGTCCGCGCTTTAACGAGACGATGGCTCGGCAGAACGGCCTGACCCGGCAGGACGTGCTGGAAACGCTGGAGTCGGCCTTTACGGGCAGCCGCATCGGTGTGTACCGCGAAGGGGACGACCTGCTCCCCATTATTGCGCGCTCCAATCAGGAACTGCGCGATGACGTGGCCCATATCAGCGAGCTGTACGTGTGGAGCTCCCTCACTCAGACCATGGTGCCCATCACGCAGGCGGTCACGGGCTTTGACGTGTTGTGGGAGGATACCCTCATCCGGCGCGAGAACCGCAAGCTGGTCATCACCGCGCAGTGCGACGCCGTCCCCGGCGCGCTGGCGAGCGAGGTGTTTCAGGAGGTCCGCGCAGGCGTGGAGGCCATTGACCTGCCCTTTGGCTACACCATGGAGTGGGGCGGCGAGTATGAAAGCTCGCGCGATGCGCAGGAGTCCCTTGCGGGGCTGATTCCCATCACCATTATTGCCATGGTGCTCATTGTCATCATGCTGTTCAACGCTCTGCGCCAGACGGTGATCATCTGGCTGACCGTGCCGTTGGCGATTATCGGGGTGACCTTTGGGCTGGCGGTGTTTGACCTGCCCTTTGACTTCATGGCGATACTGGGTTTTCTGAGCCTGATCGGCATGCTTATCAAGAACGCCATTGTGCTCATTGATCAGATTGATTTTGAGCGGCGGGGGGGCAAGGCGGACTATCAGGCCATTGTGGATTCGGGCGTCAGCCGTCTGCGGCCTGTGTGCATGGCGGCCATTACCACGGTGCTGGGCATGCTGCCGCTGTTGCAGGACCCGTTTTTTATCTCCATGGCGGTGACCATTATGTTCGGCCTCAGCTTTGCCACGGTGCTGACCCTTGTGGTGGTGCCGGTGCTGTACGCGCTGTTCTTTGGGGTGCGTGGGCCGGAGGCGGCGGTGTCAGGGACTGATTAATGCGTGGATTCTTGCCCGCATGTGTGGGCTGTGCTACGTCACCAGTATTCAACGAAATTGACGTCGGAGGTGAGATCGCATGAGTGTTGACGGATACATCCTGTACAGTGGCGGCGCACGCGGCGCGGAATCCTGCTTTGGCACGCTGGCCGAGCGGTATGGCATTCAGGAAGTGAACTACAGCTTTGACGGCCACCAGACCGAACGCACCAGAGGCATCCGGACCCTGACCACCGAGGAGCTCGCCCTCAAGGACGTGAGCCTGACCTATGTTTCGCGGCTGATGAATCGTAAATTCTCGCGCGCCCCCCTGTTCCGCAAGGTGCTCCAGAGCATCTGCTGGCAGGTGGCCAGTGGGCACGAGGTGTTCGTGGTCGGCTCCATTCAGGAGGACGGCACCGTCACTGGCGGCACGGGCTGGGGCGCGGAGTACGCCAAAATCTGCAACAAACCCCTCTACGTCTTCGACCAGAGCAAGGACACGTGGTTCAGATGGGCCAAAGCCCAGTGGGAGGAGGTGAAGGAGCCTGTTGTGGGGCACCATCATTTTGCCGGAACCGGCACGCGCTTTCTTGAAGAAAATGGCAAAAAGGCGCTGGAGGACTTGTTCTTCCGCAGCTTCGGCAACTAAGCCGCAGCGCAAGCGCCCCCTAAGAAATCACAAAGCCGCCCGGTCTGCATGCAGGCCGGGCGGCTGTCTTTTGTGTTCTCTGCTTTAGCGGAACATGTACTTCATGGCGTAGCCAAAGGACGGGTAGGCCCACAGCATGGAGCGCAGGTCGTCAATGGAGACCTTGGTGCGCATGGCAAGGGCGAAGAGGTTCACCATTTCCTCTGCGGCGTCGCCAAGGACGTGCGCGCCGAGGAGTTGGCGGTTGTCTGCGTCGATGATGAGTTTGAATCCGGCGCACTTTTGCCCAATGCGTTCATACTCGGACCAGCCCGAGGCGTCGCCAGTGACGATGTCCACCGTGCGGCCCTGCGCGGCGGCTTGTTCTTCCAGCAGGCCCACGGCGGCAAGGGGCGGGTAGGTAAAGAGCGCGTAGGGGATGGGGCCGTATTCCATGGCCTGCGGCGTGTTGCTGAGCAGGTTGTGGATGACGGTGTCGGCCTCCTTGGCCGCTACGGGCGTGAGGGGCATGCCGCCCGCGATAACGTCCCCCGCCGCGAAGACCGCAGGGTTGGTGGTGCTGCGCAGGGAGTGGTCCACAGTGACGGCGCCCTTGTCCGTGGCGACGTTCGCGGCCTCCAGATTCAGGTCCGCCGTGGCCGGAATGCGCCCTGCGGCCTGCACAATGAGGTCCGCCGGAAAATGCTCTGCGCCGCCGGGTCCGGCGTGCAGGACAACGCCCCCGTCCTCGGCGGTGATGCTGTGGGGCGGCAGGTCCGTGAGGATAGTGACGCCCTGCGAGCGCATGTGGTCCATAAGCCGCTGGGCGAGGTCTGCATCAAAGGGGCGCAGCACCCGGCTGCTGCGGTGGACGATGGTCACGTCCGCGCCCGTTGCGGCGGCGATATGCGCCATTTCAAAAGCAATGAATCCGCCGCCGATGAACACGATGCGTTCCGGCAGGGCGGCAAGTTCCAGAAAGTCGTCGCTGGTGACGGCGTGCTCGCCGCCGGGGATGTCCAGCGTGCGGGGCACGGCGCCGGTGGCGATGCAGATGCGTTCGCCCTCCAAGATGGCGGAGCCGGTGTCCACGGTGTTTGGGCCGGTAAAGCGGGCGCGGCCCTTGTGGATGTCCACACCGTTTTTGGCGTGCACGGCTTCAATCTTGTCCGAGATGGTGTCCGTGAAGGAGCGCTTGAAGGCCATGAGCTCCTGCCAGTCGATATGCGCCTGTCCTACCACGCCAAGGCCCGCGCTGTTGTGCAGGCGCTCGGCGGTTTGGATGACGTCCACCATCATTTTTTTGGGCTCGCACCCGCGCAGGGGGCAGGTGCCGCCGAATCCGTCGTGCTCGATGAGGGCGACGGTGCGCCCGGCCTTGTGACAGCGCGAGGCAATGCGTCCGCCTGCAGCGCCGGAACCTATTACAATCACATCGTAGTGCTTGGTGCTCATGGTTTTCGAAGCTCCTTTTATGCAGTAGGGTACATCATATGACACAGCATTCAACCCCTCAGCATACTGCAAAAAGTATACGGCGTGTACCTGTTTTGGCAACGGGGCAACAGTCCTGCCATGATGTGTCCGGCGCGGACATCCCGTGTTCCGGCTCCGGGCAGGACGCCGAAAGCGCTCCGGGCCTGCCGTGGCCCTCGCCCCGGTTTGTGGCGCAGGGCGAAACCGTGCGCGACGCGCTTACCGGCCTTGTCTGGACCGCCAACCCCACCCCGGCGACCTTTTCCATGCCGTGGGACGAGAGCCTTACCTTTGTGGAGCAGATGAACGCCGAGGCCTATGGCGGCGTAACCACGTGGCGCATGCCGGGGCGGCGGGAGCTTTTTAGCCTCGTCAGCTTTGCGGACCGCCGTCCGGCCCTGCCCGGGGGGCATCCTTTTGGGCGGGTGTTTCTGGGCTGGTATTGGACCTCCACCACCTTTGCCGGCGCGCCGACCCACGCATGGCGGGTGCATATGGAGGGCGGGCGAATGTTCTATGGCCGCAAGGCCGAGGAGTCGCTCCTGTGGCCCGTCAGCGGCGACAGCGCTGTCCTGCCGGAGTCCGGCCAGCGGGACCTGTATGACGCTGGCGGACGGGACGCCCAGCACGGTGCGTCATTGCCTGCGCCGCGCTTCAGCCTTGAAGGTGATGGCGCGGTGCGCGATGCGCTGACAGGCCTGCGCTGGCGCCGCGCTGCGGACCTGTGCGGCGAGGTGGCGTGGGCCGAGGCTTTTTCGGAGGTGGCCGCCCTTGCCCGGCGCGAGGACCGCCCGTGGCGTCTGCCTACCATCCGCGAACTGGAGAGCCTTGCCGATACGTCCCGCGCGTTCCCGGCCCTTGCTGCGGACCATCCCTTCACCCATGGCGCTGACGCGTATTGGTCCTCCACCACCAGCAGCTTTGAGACGGATTGGGCCATGGCCTTTTACCTTGGCAAGGGGGCCGTGGGCGTTGGGCACAAGGGCACAGCGCGCTTTGCTGTGTGGGCTGTGATGGATGCGGACTAGCTGTCCGTTAGCTTCAGGTTGCCGTAGCCGCCCCAAGCCTGCTGCACTCCGCCGATGACCACAAGGGCGTCCGGGTCAATCTGCGAGATCATAAACCGCAGGTCGCTGACGCGGGAGCGGCGCACCGTGCAGTAGAGCATGGTGCGCACTTCCTTGGAGTAGCCGCCTGTGACTTCCCACATGGTGACGCCGCGTTGCATCTCGTTGACGAGGGCGTAGCGGACCTGCTCCGGCTTTTTGGTGATGATGATGGAGGTGCGCAGCTGGCTGGAGCCTTCCATGGCAAAGTCCGAGAACAACCCGTTCATGACGAGGGAGAAGAGCGCTAGGAGCGCCATTTCCCAGTTGTAGACAAGCCCGCCAAGGCAGATGACGCCAAGGTCCGTGAACAGGTAGACCTGGCTCATGGGGTAGCCGGTGAAGTTATGGATAATGCGCGCGGGAATGGACGTGCCGCCAATGGTGGAGCCAAAGCGGAAGATGATGCCGCTGCCAAGGCCAAACAGCACGCCCGCGTACAGGCTGGCTAAGAATTTATCGTGCGTGATGGGGTAGGGGGCAAGCAGGCCCGGCATGATGTTCAGGAACAGCTCCACAAAGGCGGAAAAGGCAAACACCGCCATGATGGAGGAGCTCAGAAAGCGCCAGCGCCCCAAGTACACAAAGCCCAGCATCAACAGGGGAATGTTCACCAGCCAGATGACGATACCCTCGGACAGCCCAACGGTGTCGCTGAGGATAATGGCAAGGCCGGAGATGCCGCCAGCCGTGATGTTGTAGGGCACCTGAAACAGCACAAAGCCAAGAGCCGCAATGGCGCAGCCCGCCAGCACCATAATGTTGCGGAAGGTGAAACGGCGGATTCTGGTGGCGAGGGGGAGTTCCAGCTTTTTTTTGATCTTTTGGCGTGTGTTCATGGATGCAGGCTCGTTGCGGTTAAGGGGCTGTGGAAAAAGAGTGCGCTGCTGCGCTTCTGGGCGACGTATGGACCCGGCGCCGCAGAACGGCGCACAGGACGCGCCCCGGTCTTATGCGGCGTCTCGCCGTCTCGTTGTACAGTCCTTATGGGCTGTGGAACAAAAACGTGCATGAGACAGGCCATGCGCCGGGGGCACGCTCCACGTGTAGCATTATTTTGTCCGGGATGACAGGGGGATGCGGCGTACGTCTTTATTCCGCCGTAGCGCGCTCGTCCGCATAGTGGGAGAGGCCAAGGCGTGCGAGCTCCGGGAGAAGCTGGTCGTAATTGTCGATGATGTCCGAGAGGGCGTCCGGGCTGACCTTTTGGTAGTCCGTGGTCACCGGTGCCTTGGCCGGGTCGATGCCAAGGAAGGGAAACAGCTTTGCCTGCGTCTGCGGGGAAAAGGTGTGCGCGCTGCCCCGCACATGGCCCACCATGT
>NZ_JBUDSW010000126.1:0-10126 GCF_054921475.1 Desulfobaculum sp.
TGCCAAGGAGGCCCCGTGGAGCAATTCCTCGCCCAACTCGTCAACGGCCTGACCCTTGGCGTCATCTACGCCCTTATCGCCGTGGGCTACACCATGGTCTACGGCGTCATTGAGCTTATCAATTTCGCCCACGGTGAAATCTACATGCTGGGCGCGTTTTTCTGCGTCACCTTCATCACCGCGTTTGGGATGCCGTTTTATTTGGCGTTGGTGCTGGCTATGGGGTGCTGCGCGGTGCTGGGCATTCTGCTGGATATTGTCGCCTACCGCCCCTTGCGCAAGGCCCCGCGTCTGGCGGCGCTCATTACGGCCATTGGCATGTCCATCTTCCTACAGAATCTGGCCATGGTCATCTGGGGGAGCCGTCCCAAGCCCTTCGCGCAGGAAGCCGTCCCCGCCTACCTCAAGGCCACAGCCCTCGACATGGGCGGCGTGCATCTGACGTGGCTGCAGGTGTTCATCTTCGGCGTAACGCTGACCATGATGGCCGTCCTGTACTTCATCATCGCCCGCACGCGCATCGGCACGGCCATGCGCGCCCTGGCGCAGAACAAGACTGCCGCCGCGCTTATGGGCATCAACGTGAACTTTGTCATCGGCTTCACCTTTGCCCTTGGGTCGGCCATGGGCGCGGTGGCCGGGGTGCTGGTGTCGGTCTATTACAACACGCTGTACCCCACCATGGGCTATGTGGCGGGGGTGAAGGCCTTTGCCGCGGCTGTGCTTGGCGGCATTGGCTCCGTGCCCGGTGCGATGCTGGGCGGGGTTATCCTTGGCGTGGCCGAGGCGCTGGGCGCGGGCTACGTGTCGTCGCTGTACCGCGACGGTGTGGCCTACGCCGTGATGATTGCGGTGATCCTGTTCAGGCCGTCCGGCCTGCTGGGTAAATCCATTGTGGATAAGGCGTAGGGCGCATGCCACAAGCGCACAAGGAGCAACGCGTATGAACAGTGCTGGCAGAGGGGGAGGGCGGTCATGACCACGGCCAGAACGCGCATCCTGCGCCGCGTGATGGGCGTGGGGCTTGCCCTTGCGCTGGTGTATCCCGCGCTGCCGTGGGCCAGTGAGTATGTGATGCATGTCATGACGCTGGTGCTGGTGTACATGGTGCTGGCCATGGGGCTGAATATCGTTCCCGGTTTCTGCGGGCTGCTGGACCTTGGTTTTGTGGGGTTCTACGGCATTGGCGCGTACACCTCGGGCCTGCTCACCATCCATTATGGCATGCCGTTTTGGTTCATTGTGCCCCTTGCTGCGCTCAATGGCGCGCTGTGGGGCATTTTGCTTGGCGCGCCGACCCTGCGGCTGACCGGGGACTATTTCGCCATTGTCACCTTTGGGTTCAGTGAGCTTGTGGTGTTGTTCCTCACCAACGAAATTTGGCTGACGCGCGGTCCTCTCGGTTTGCCGGGGATTGATCCGGTGTCCTTGGATTTGAGCTTTCTCAACGAGGACTGGTTCTGGGAGTTCTTCGGCGAGCGGCCGTATTTCTACTTGGCGGTGGCGATGGCGGCGCTGGTGTACGTCATTGTGCGGCGGGTTGAGGATTCGCGCCTTGGGCGGGCATGGTTTGCCCTGCGTGAGGACCCGCTGGCCGCGGCCAGCTGCGGCGTGAATATCCTGAACTACAAGGTCATCGCCTTTGCCATCTCCGCCGGTATTGGGGCTCTTGGCGGTTCGTTCTTTGCGCGGTGGACCATGTTCCTGTCGCCGGACATGTTTAAGTTTTGGGAGTCGTTCCTTGTGCTGTGCATGGTGGTGCTGGGCGGGCTTGGCAATGTGAGCGGGGCGCTGGTGGGCGCGGTTATTCTCGTCTGCCTTGGCGAGGTGCTGCGCGAGGTGCTCCCCGCCCTTGGCATGCCGCCGGAGGTGCGGTTTCTTGCCTATGGTCTCATCATGGTGCTGATTATGCGGTTTAAGCCCAGCGGCTTTTTCCCCAACATTGCCGACGGCGGGCGGGGCAAGGCGCTGTGGGCCGAGGAGCGGGCCGCCAGCGCGCGGCATAAGGAGGAGAGCGGTGGAACCACTGCTGCGGGTTGATGGCCTGTGCAAGCGATTTGGGGGCCTGATGGCCCTTGCCGAGGTGAGCTTTGACGTGCGCCCCGGGGAGATATTGGGCCTTATCGGGCCGAACGGCGCGGGGAAGACGACGCTGTTCAACTGCATCGCCGGCGTCTATAAACCAACGCGCGGCGATGTGCTTTTTGACGCCGGAAACGGCCCGGTGCGCATGAATGGCATGAAGCCCGAGAAGGTGACCGCCCTTGGCGTGGCGCGGACTTTTCAGAATATTCGTCTGTTCACGGACCTGACGGTGCTCGATAACGTGCGGGTGGGGTGCCATTGCCGCTCGCGCGGGGGCTTTTGGGGCGCGGTGCTGCGCACGGCTTCGCAGCGGGAGGAGGAGCGGCGCATTGTGGCCGAGGCCATGCGGTGGATTGATTTTGTGGGCCTTGGCGACGTGGCGCTGAGCGGCGCGGCGTCCTTGCCGTATGGCGACCAGCGGCGGCTGGAGATTGCCCGCGCGCTGGCCACGCGCCCGCGCCTTATCATGCTGGACGAGCCTGCGGCGGGCATGAACCCGCAGGAGACGCAAATGCTGGTGGACCTTGTGTATCGCATACTGGACGCCGGGGTTACCGTGGTGCTCATAGAGCACGACATGAAGCTGGTTATGCGCATTTGTCAGCGGCTGGTGGTCCTTGATCACGGCATTCTGCTGGCCGAAGGGCCGCCGGATGTGATACGCAGAGCACCGGAAGTGGTGGAAGCCTATCTTGGACGGGGAGCCGCGCATGCTTGAAGTGGATGGCATACACACCTATTACGGCAGCATCCACGCGCTGCGTGGTGTGAGCCTGCGCATAGGCGCCGGGGAGGTTGTGACCCTTATCGGGGCCAATGGCGCGGGCAAGACCACAACGCTTATGAGCATCAGCAGCGTCACCCCGGTCCGCGAGGGGCGCATCACTTTTGAGGGAGACGACATCACCCGGATGTCTTCGGAACGGATTGTGGCGCGCGGCGTAACGCAAGTTCCGGAGGGGCGGATGATTTTTCCTGCACTGACGGTGGAAGAGAATTTGCGTATGGGCGCATATCTGCGTAAAGACAGGGACGGCGTTCGCCGCGATGCGGACATGGTCTACGATTTGTTCCCCGTTTTGCGCGAGCGCCGCCGTCAGCATGGCGGAACTTTATCTGGTG
Organism: Desulfobaculum sp.; assembly: GCF_054921475.1. Classification (NCBI taxonomy): domain Bacteria; kingdom Pseudomonadati; phylum Thermodesulfobacteriota; class Desulfovibrionia; order Desulfovibrionales; family Desulfovibrionaceae; genus Desulfobaculum; species Desulfobaculum sp. The sequence continues at coordinate 3,208 of NZ_JBUDSW010000126.1, forward strand.
GCGAGCAGCAAATGCTTGCCATAGGGCGTGCGCTTATGGCACAGCCACGTCTCCTGCTTTTGGACGAGCCTTCGTTGGGACTCGCGCCCATCGTTGTGGAAAATATCTTCGAGGTCATCAGACAAATTAACCGCGCCGGAACAACCGTGCTGCTGGTGGAGCAGAATGCGCAGATGGCGCTTTCCGTTGCCCACCGTGGCTACGTGCTTGCTACGGGGCAGGTGATAATGGAAGGGACCTCCGAGGAACTCCTGAACGATCCAAAGGTACGGGCTGCCTACCTTGGCGAGGACTGAAGCGTCGGTCCCGCCCTTTCGGTGCTTGCCCGTGCCCCAGACCCCACCTTTCAAGGACGCATGGAGTAACGTAATCATGGAAAAAGTTGTTTTGAGAGGACTGACCTTCGACGATGTCCTGCTTCTGCCCGCCTACTCCGAGGTGTTGCCGGATTCCGTCGACGTGAGCACCAAGCTGACGAATGACTTGCGGCTCAACATTCCTCTGGTCAGTGCGGCCATGGACACCGTGACCGAGTCCGAGATGGCCATCTCTCTCGCGCGCAATGGTGGTGCTGGTGTTATCCACAAGAACATCACCATCGAGCAGCAGGCGCTTGAGGTCGAAAAGGTCAAGAAGTCCGAGTCCGGAATGATTCTCGACCCCGTCACCATCCCCCCGGAAATTTCCGTCGGTCAGGCTCTGGGCGTGATGTCCGACTACCGCGTTTCCGGTTTGCCGGTGGTGAAGAATAACCAGCTTGTGGGCATCCTCACCAACCGCGACGTACGCTTTGTGACCAAGCTGGACACCCCCGTCAGCGACGTGATGACCAAGGAACGTCTGGTCACCGTGCCCGTCGGCACCACCCTTGAGGAAGCCAAAGAGCACCTGCACGCCAACCGCATCGAAAAGCTCCTCGTCGTGGACGACCAGAACAAGCTGCGCGGCCTCATCACCATTAAGGACATTGAGAAGATCAAAAAGTATCCCATGTCCTGCAAGGATGAGCACGGCCGCCTGTGCGTTGGCGCCGCCATTGGCGTTGGCAAGGACAGGGACCAGCGCGCCGAAGCCCTGCTGAAGGCCGGCGTGGACTTCCTCGTTCTCGACTCCGCCCACGGCCATTCTGCCAACATTCTGCGTTCCGTTGAGGCGCTGCGTGGTCAGTTCCCCAAGGCCCGCATTGTGGCCGGCAACGTGGCCACCTACGACGGCGCCAAGGCCCTGTTCACCGCAGGCGCAGACACCGTCAAGGTTGGCATCGGCCCCGGCTCCATCTGCACCACCCGCGTGGTTGCCGGTGTGGGCGTGCCGCAGATTTCCGCCATTATGGAAGGCGTGCGCGCCGCCAAGGAATTTGACCGCTGCATCATCGCTGACGGCGGCATCAAGTTCTCCGGCGACGTCGTCAAGGCGCTGGCCGCTGGCGCGGACTGCTGCATGATGGGCTCGCTGTTTGCCGGTACCGAAGAAAGCCCGGGTGAGACCATCCTCTATCAGGGCCGGACCTATAAGATTTATCGCGGCATGGGATCCATCGACGCCATGCGCGAGGGAAGCTCCGACCGCTACTTCCAGGAGAAGCAGGCACAGGCCGAACAGCAGGAAGCCGTTGTCTCCGGTGGTCGACTTTCCGACGATTCCAAGAAGCTGGTGCCCGAAGGCATTGTGGGCCGCGTGCCCTACAAGGGCCCGGTGACCGACAGCATCTATCAGCTGCTCGGCGGCCTGCGCTCCGGCATGGGCTACACCGGTTGCGGCACCATTCAGGAACTCAAGGATAAGGCACAGTTCACGCGCATTTCCCCTGCGGGTCTGCGCGAGTCGCATGTGCATGATGTCATCATTACCAAGGAAGCCCCGAACTACCGGGTGGATTCCTACTAACCCGTCCCTGAAGACAAGGCGGATTACTCAATGCAAAACGTGGATTCAGTCGTCATCCTCGACTACGGGTCCCAGTATACCCAGCTTATCGCGCGTCGCGTGCGCGAGGCTGGCGTGTACTCCGAGATCCTCACCTGCGAGGCGACCCCTGAAGAGATCAAGGCCCGTGACCCTCAGGCCATTATTCTGTCCGGTGGCCCCGCCAGCGTCACCGGCGAGGATTCCCCCGTTCTGAACAAGGAAATCCTCGACTGGAACCTGCCTGTCCTTGGCATCTGCTACGGCATGCAGCTTCTGGCCTATAATCTTGGTGGACGCGTCTCCGCCAGCGAGGACCGCGAATACGGCCGCGCTGACTTGGAGCTGTCCGGTTCCTGCCCCCTGTGGGACGGCCTGCCGGAAAAGGACAACCACGTTGTGTGGATGTCCCACGGCGACCATGTGGACGCTGTGCCCGAGGGCTTTGAAATCATGGCCCGCACGCCCAACGTTCCCGTTGCGGCCATGGCGGACGTTGATCGCAAGATCTACTGCCTGCAGTTCCACCCCGAGGTGGCCCACACCGACGACGGCACGCTCATCCTGACGAACTTCCTGTTCAAGGTCGCTGGCCTCAAGGCCTCCTGGACCATGAGCTCCTTCGTTGATTCCTGCGTGGCCGACATGCGCGCCACCATCGGCGAGGACGAACACGTGGTCTGCGGCCTGTCCGGCGGCATTGACTCCACCGTGGTTGCCCTGCTGCTGCACAAGGCCATCGGCAAGCGCCTGACCTGCATCTTTGTGGATAACGGTCTGCTGCGCATGAACGAGGGCGAGGAAGTGATCGGCTACCTGCGCGAGCACTTCGAACTGAACCTTGTGTGGGTGCAGGCTCAGGACGAGTTCCTGAACAAGCTGAAGGGCGTGGATGATCCCGAAGAAAAGCGGAAGATCATCGGCCACACCTTCATCGAGGTCTTTGACCGCGAAGCCAGCAAGATCCCCAACGTGAAGTACTTGGCGCAGGGCACGCTGTACCCTGACGTCATTGAATCCATCTCCTTCAAGGGTGGCCCCAGCGTGGTCATCAAGAGCCACCACAACGTGGGTGGCCTGCCCGAGAAGATGAAGATGGGCCTCGTTGAGCCGCTGCGTGAACTCTTCAAGGACGAAGTCCGCCGCGTGGCCGTGGAACTTGGTCTGCCGGATTCCATCATCTGGCGCCATCCTTTCCCCGGTCCCGGTCTGGCGATCCGCGTTATTGGCGAGATCACCGAGGAGCGTCTGGAGATTCTGCGCAAGGCCGACAAGATCGTGCAGAACGAACTCCACGCCGCCGGTTGGTACAGGAAAGTGTGGCAGGGTTTCGCTGTCCTCTTGCCCTTGAAGACTGTCGGGGTTATGGGAGATGATCGCACGTACGAACATGTCATTGCCCTGCGTGTGGTGGATTCCATCGACGCCATGACCGCGGACTGGACCCGCCTGCCTTCCGAACTGCTGGCACGCATGTCCAACCGCATCATTAACGAAGTCAAAGGTGTCAACCGCGTGGTGTACGACGTTTCGTCGAAGCCTCCGGGAACCATCGAATGGGAATAAGACCGTAATCACGGTTTGACAGGGCGGCGGCGCGGCCAGCGTCGCCGCCTTTAACTCTGCAACCAAGGTCGGACCATGTTTGGAATCGGCAGCACCGAACTTCTTCTGATATTGGGCATTGCGCTTCTGGTCATCGGCCCCAAGAAGCTCCCGCAGATGGCGCGCAGCCTTGGCAAAGCCATGGGCGAATTCAAGCGCGTCTCCAACGACGTCAAGCGCACCATCGACGCCGAAGTCGACCGCGTGGAAAAGCAGGAGCAGACCTCCCGCGCCAAGGCCGAACTCAAGCCCGAGGACGCCCCTCGCCCCAAGGCCGAACAGGCCGAAGACAGCGAGAAGCCCACCGCCGCAGCCACGGCGGAATCCGCCGACGCGGCGGCTGACTCCAAGAACGCCTAAGCGGGAACCCAGCACATGAGCGAGAACGATCGCAAGCCTGAAGATTTGGACCAGAATCTGCCCGTGGATGGTCAGGACGACGGCGACCCCTCCGCGGAACTCCCCGAAGACGACGACACCACAACCGAATCCACAGCCGACGCTGACGCCGCAAGCGAGGACGCTCAGGACGCAGACGCCGCAGAAGACGCGGCAGAAGAAGGCGCTGAGGACGATGAACTTGTGGAGATGGGCCTGTTGGACCATCTGGAGGAGCTTCGCATTCGGCTGACGCGGTGCGTCATTGCCGTCATTGTGGGCCTGTTTGCGTGCTATGGCTTTGCCGAGCAGATTTTCGACTATCTGCTGATGCCGCTCAAGCCCATCCTGCCCGAAGGCTCCACCCTTATTTTCACGGGCCTGCCGGAAGGCTTCTTCACGTACATCAAGCTTTCGGCCTTTGCCGGACTCTTTTTGACCAGTCCGTACCTCTTCTATCAGATTTGGGCCTTCATCGCGCCCGGACTGTACAAGGAGGAGCGGCGCTGGGGTATTCCCGTCGCGCTCTTTTCCGCAATTTTCTTCACAGCTGGCGCATGCTTCGGCTACTTTGTGGTGTTCCCCATCGCCTTTGAATTCTTCATGGGCTTTGAGACGGAACTCATCAAGCCGCTGCCGAGCCTGAAGGAATATCTCTCCTTCAGTTTGAAGCTGCTCATGGCCTTTGGTGTGGCCTTTGAGCTGCCGCTGTTTATTTTCTTCCTCGCCCGCCTTGGCATGGTGTCATCCAAGTGGCTGCGCGAAAAGCGCAAGTACTTTGTGCTGGTGGCCTTCATCACCTCCGCAGTGCTGACCCCGCCGGACATCGTGTCCCAGTGCTTCATGGCCGGACCGCTCATCATCCTGTATGAGCTGGGCATTGTTGTGGCGTGGATGTTTGGCAAGGCCGAGCCCAGAAAGCAGCAGGCCGCCGAATCCGAATCCTAGCGCCGCCGGGTGCGCCTCGTCGCGCCCAGATGGCCCAAGCGACCTTTCTGCGCCCCCTCCCACCGGGAGGGGGCGCTTTTTTGCGCGTGACTGCAAAGTGCTGGCCTGAGGGGCTGTTTTGTGCATCTCGCTTTGACCTTGCAGGGGAAAACAGGCATGCTACTGGGTGCAGGATAGGGTTTGGTAACTCCCTTGAACACCACATGAAACGGAGAAGCTCATGGCACTGCGCGCCGCGCAGATTACGCGCACCACTCGCGAGACGGACATCACTCTTTCGCTGACCCTCGACGGCAGCGGAACCACGGACATCGCCACCGGAATTGGCTTTGCAGACCATATGCTCACCCTGATGGCCTTTTGGGCGGGGTGGGACCTGACCCTCAAATGCGAGGGCGATACACATATTGACGCGCACCATAGCCTTGAAGACGTCGGCCTGTGCCTTGGCGCGGCCATTGCCGACGCCATTGGCTCCAAGGAAGGCATCGCCCGCGTGGGCAATGCCCGTGTGCCCATGGACGAGGCCATCACACAGGTGGACCTCGACATCTCCGGACGCGCCTATTTGGTCTATGACGACGCCGTTGTCCCGGACCTCGTCGCTGGCGAGGAAAAGGACGTCTGGCGCGAATTCTTCAAGTCCGTGGCGTTCCGCGCGGGCCTGAATCTTCACATGCAGTTCCTGTATGGCCGCAACGCCCATCATCTTTTGGAATCTGCCTGCAAGGGCTTTGGTCTGGCGTTTCGTCAGGCGGCCTCGTGCGAGCGCAGTGGGGTGCTGAGCACAAAAGGGAGGCTTGACTAATGAAGACGCGGAAATCACTCTATTTCTTGATGCTCGCGGCTGTCGCCGTGCTCCTTTGTGCCGGTTGCCAGCGGGCCAATGTCCCGGTGGAAGGCCCGCAAGGGTATATTGGCGTTGTCTTCTTCAACCAGCCCGAAACTTCAAGTGAACTGCTGGCGGGCTACATTCCCGAGAATGCCAAGCCCGTAAAGACCGAGGTGCTTGAAGGGTTGGATATGCAGCTGCGGGAAGCCCTCGCCGAAAGTGGAACCACGGATTATGTGCGGCCCGGCGCGGCCTTGCGGTGCACGCACATCGTTATTTCCCGGCTGGCCAGCGTGCGCGCCACCGCGTCCTTGGACCAGTGGGTGGGCGTTGGCATGTGCCTTGGCGTGGACTACCTGTTGGTGCCCCAGCTGCTCTACTGGCAGGAGCGCGACGGCAGTGAAGTGGCCGTCCGTGAGCCCGCCGCCGTTGTTCTGGACCTGTTCCTTGTGGACGTGAACGCTGGCACCATTGCGGCGCGGTATCACTTCGACGAGGAGCAGCTCTCGCTCACTGAGAATATTTTGGAAGCGGACAAGTTCGTCAAACGTAAAGGCAAGTGGATCACGGCAACTGAATTGGCCCGCGAAGGCATCAGCCGTGGCGTGAAGGAGCTCGGATTGTGATCGTTTTTCCCGCAGTCGACATCAAGGACGGCAAGTGCGTCCGTTTGAAGCAAGGGTTGGCCGACAAGGTCACCGTCTTTAACGACAGCCCCGTGGACGCCGCCATGCATTGGCTGGAGCACGGCGCGCGCTATCTGCACATCGTCGACCTCGACGGCGCTTTTGACGGCCACCCCGCCAACTACGAGCAAATCTCCACCATCTGCTCCAAGCTGGACATCCCCGTGCAGCGTGGTGGCGGCATTCGGGATATCAAGACCGCCGCGGCCTACCTTGAGGCCGGTGTGTCCCGGCTTATCATCGGCACCATGGCCCTTGAGGACCCGGACCTCTACGGCGAGCTGTGCGCCGCCTTCCCCGGCCGCATCGGCGTCTCCCTCGACGCCGTGGACGGCAAGCTCAAGACCAAGGGCTGGGTGGAGGATTCCGGCTACACCGTGTTCGACGTTATCCCCCGCCTTGAAGAGCAGGGGACCAGCTTTATCATTTACACCGACATCAGCCGCGACGGCATGCAGTCCGGCGTGAACGTGGACGCCCTTGCCAAGCTGTGCGAAGCGACGAGGCTCCCCGTTGTCGCCGCCGGCGGCGTTGCCACCATGGACGACATCCGCGCTCTTTACCC
>NZ_JBUDSW010000127.1:0-10004 GCF_054921475.1 Desulfobaculum sp.
TTGTATGGTGGGCCGCAAAAGAAAAAACGCGGGCAGCCTGTGCTGCCCGCGTTTCGGATGTCTATCATTTCAAGCTCGTCCCCGCGCCCGGCTTTCCCCCGTACGCGCAACGGCCAAGCGGTCACCCGCCCTGCTGCTCCATCCGCTCCAGACGGTAATACAGCGTGCGGAGCGAGATGCCCAGCTTGCGCGCGGCGTGGGTTTTGTTGCCGCCGCAGGCCTCCAGTACGCGGAGCACTTCCGCGTTATCCGGACGCTTTCGGCGGGCGCGTCCTGCCGCTTCGGGGACCGCCTGCCCACCGGGCGCAGTGCTCCGCGGCGCAGCAAAAAGGTGCACAAAGTGGGACGGCTCCAAGGCTGGCGCATCGTGCATGAGGGTCACCCACTCCATGGCGTTTTTCAATTCGCGCACGTTTCCCGGCCAGTGGTAGTCCAAAAGCGCCTTCTGGGCGGCGTCGCTTATGTCGGCAAAGGCGCGCCCGCGCTTGCGGGCCGAAGCATCAAGGAACATCTTCGCCAAGGGGACAATATCCTCCCGGCGCTCCCGCAATGGCGGGATAATGATTTGCCCCACATTGAGCCTGTAGAACAGGTCCCGCCGGAACAGCCCCTTTTCCATGCGCTCTTCAAAATCAAGGTTCGTGGCCGCGATGATGCGGATATCCGTCTCGTGCTTTTTCAGCCCGCCCACGCGGTAGAATTGGTTTTCCTCAATCACGCGCAGCAGCTTGGCCTGCAGTTCCACAGGTATTTCTGCAATTTCATCAAGAAACAGCGAGCCGCCCTTGGCGATATCCAGCTTCCCGCGTTTGCCGCGGTTTGCCCCGCCGGTAAAGGCTCCCGGCTCATAGCCAAAGAGTTCGCTCTCAAAAAGGTTCGGCGAGATGGCCGCGCAGTTGATGCCCACAAAGGGGAGCGTGGTGTGCTCGCGCCCGTAGTGGACGATTTTTGCGACAATCTCCTTGCCCACGCCGGTTTCGCCCTGAATGAGCACCGGCACGGAGCGGTCCGTGTGGTACTGCTCCGCCTGATGCACCACCTGCCACATGGCCGGAGAAAAGATACCGATGCCGTCCACCTCGGCCTGCTGCGAAAGCATGGACCGCAGTTCCTCCAGCTCCTCTTCCTTCTCCTGCGTTACGGCGCGGACTTCGTCGTCAAAATGCTCCGTCAGGCGGCGGTTCTCGCGGCGCAGGCCCATGTGCTCCTCCACCCGGTCGAGCACGGCGCCAAGCTCCTCCAGATTGATGGGCTTGGTCAGGTAGTCGTACGCGCCGGCGCGCAGGGCCTGAATGGCCAGCTGGACGTCGATATGCCCGGTATAGAGCACGATATCCGCGCCCGGAGCGTCCTCGCCCCCGCGCAAGGCCCCGATAAGGTCGATGCCTGTGGCTCCGGGCATGCTGATGTCGGACAGCACAAGGTCAAACTCCTCCTGCCGGTACACCTGCACCGCGCGGTCCACGCAATCGGCGGACGTCACGGCGTGGCCCAAAAGATTCAGGTAATCGGCAAGAAAAGCGCGTCCCTGCGCATCGTCGTCAACAAGAAGAATTCGCATGGCCTTTAGCCGTCCCTCTCCGTCGGCGTTGCGCCGGTCTGGTGCACGCCGTTCATGGTGCGGGGGAACACAATCTGAAAATGCGCGCCGCCCTCCTCGGCGTTGGTCACCGAAAGCTGCGCCCGGCAGGACGACAAAATCTCGCGGACAATGGAGAGCCCAAGTCCCATGGCTTTTTCCGTATTCTTGGTGGTAAAAAAAGGTTCAAACAGCCGCTCGCGGTCCTCAGCCGGCAAGCCGGGGCCGTTGTCGGCGACCGCCAAATGCACGCCGCCTTCATCCCATGTGCGGATGACTATGCGCCGCTCACCGGGGCGTTCCTCCAAGGCCTGCATGGCATTCGCCACAAGGTTGAGGACGACTTCCTCAAACCGCACGCGCACGCCGTACACCGGGGGCAAATCCTCCGCCAGCGCCACCTCCACCCGCACATCTGCGGCGGTCAGCTGATTGTCCAGCAAGACCAGCGCGGAGCGGACACACTCGTTCATGTCGCACTGTTCATAGGGGCGGGACTGGTTCACGCGCAGAAAATCGCGCAGATGCTGAATGATGTCATCAATACGCCCAACCTGCGAGGAAATATCCTCCAGCAGCTGGACAATTCGCTCACGCGGCAGGTCGTCCATCGTCTTGGCCATATACAGACCGGACCCGGCAAGGATGCGAATGGCATTGAGGGGCTGGTTAATCTCGTGCCCGATGCCCCCACCAACCACGGCCAACGTCGCCATGCGCGTGGCGCGGGTCATGGCGGCCTGCGCCTCCTGAATCTTCAGCTCTGCGTCCTTTTGGCGCGTAATGTCGCGGCCAATGGACTGGTACTCAATAACGCGCCCCGCGTCGTTAAAGATAGCCTGATTCAGAAACTCCACCCAGTACATCGTGCCGTCGCGGCGGATGTAGCTGGGCTCAGTGAGGACGTAGGGGTCCTCCGGCGTCAGGGAAAAAATGGCGCGGGCGATTTCGTGGCACTGCTCCGGGGCCAGCAGGTCCTGAAAGTTCATGCCCACAACCTCGGCAGCGTCCAGCTGATAAAACTGGCAGTAGGCATCATTGACGTACGTGATGGTGCCATCCGGGGCAAACCGGCGCAACAAGTCCACCTGATCGCCCTTTATAGCCTTGTAGCGCACAGCCACGCGGTCCATAAGCGTGGTCTGGCCGCTCTGCTCGTCAAGGCGCTCCAAGCTCTGGCGGGGGCGCTCCGTATTGGCGCGGCTCCATGCGCAGGGGCGCGTACATCCGCGCCGTCCGGTCCCACGGCCACGGGGACGCATCATCCGCGTCTTGCGTATAGCCATTTTCCATTCCGTTGTTGCATGAGAAAAGACAACCGGCCAAAACCGGAAGAAAAAGCGTAGCCCAGCGGCTCGATCATTGGCAAGGGAGTGCCCGGACCTGCTGTCTGGGGCAGATCCGGGCGCGTAAGGGGGGTCTTATTGTAATCCATTCACCACTGCGAGGCGGCGATTGGTAACAAGCTCTTGCATATTTTCAGGGGTCATGACGTTCAGAGCCCCTGCGGGGCAGATGTCCACACACGCCGGGCCGCCTTCGCGGCCCTGACAGAGGTCACACTTCAAGGCGGCGAAAATGGCTTTGTGATGCGCCTCTTCACCGTCCATGACTTGCAGCTTTTGCTCGGATGCCGACTGCGTGGATTCCACAACCTGAATGGCGCCAAAGGGACACGCCACAACGCAGCTTTTGCAGCCCACGCACTTGCCAGCCACAATCTCCACCGCGCCATTGCGGCGGATGATGGCTTCCTCCGGGCAGGAGTTGGCGCAGGGGGCGTCCTCGCACTGGCGGCACTGGATGGGAATGGTCACATCCGGTGTGCGCACAATGGTCACCCGCGGGTGAAATTCCTTGGCCTTGCGCACATCGCCATCAATGTCCTTGTCCAGATGCGCCATGGCGCAGGCCACTTCGCACGCGCCGCAGCCTATGCACTTTCTGGGATCACCGAAAACAAATGTATTTTTCACGCCCTGCCATTCCTCCTGTGGTCGGTGTGGAGCAGGTGGTGCGACTCGTGCCCCAGTGGCTCGCCGAGGAATTCCTCGTACAGGCGCTTGATGTCGGGGTTCTCGTGCGAGCGGCGGTGCTCCAGCTTCCTGTCATGGGCATACAGCCCGGCCTTGCGGCGCAGGTTGGCCTTTTCGCGGTGCTCGGGGAGCATCATCTTGGGCTGGCCGCCACCGCTCACGCAGCCCTGCGGACAGCACATCACCTCGATGAAATGGTACTCGGCGACGCCGTTCTTCACGTCCTCCAAAATGGGGACAACGTTCTCCAGCCCCGCAACAATGGCGACCTTCAGTTCCGTCGTACCGCACTCCACCGTTGCGGTGCGGATGCCCTCCTCGCCGCGGACGTCCTCAAGATCCGTATCCGCGAGGGGCTGGCCGGTCAGCAGTTCGACGCCGGTGCGCAGAGCGGCTTCCATCACGCCGCCGGTATTGCCGAAGATATTGCCCGCGCCAGAGTAGGTGCCAAGGGGCTTGTCAAAGTCCTCGCTGGGCAGGTTGGTGAAGTCCACCCCAATGTGGCGCAGCATCTGGGCAAGCTCGCGGGTGGTGAGGACCACGTCCACGTCGCGGTAGCCGCTGGCCTGCATCTCCGGGCGCTCACTTTCGAACTTTTTGCAGGTGCAGGGCATGATGGCCACGCTGAAGACCTTGGCCGGGTCCACGTCATCAACGCGCGCGCCATAGGTCTTGAACATGGTTCCCGCCATCTGCATGGGGGACTTGCAACTGGACAAATGGTCCACCAACTCGGGATACGCATCCTCCATGTACTTCACCCAGCCGGGACAGCAGGATGTGAACATGGGCAGGGTGCCGCCCTCGCGCACGCGCTGGATCAGCTCCGAGCCCTCTTCCATGATGGTGAGGTCGGCGGCGAAGTTGGTGTCGTAGACTCGGTCAAACCCAAGGCGGCGCAAGGCGGCGGCCAGCTTGCCCGGAGTCAGGGACCCGAGGGGCAGGCCAAATTCCTCGCCAATGGCAACGCGCACGGCAGGCGCACACTGCACCATGGTGTAGCTGTCACTCTTCAGGGCGTCGAACACACGCTGTGCGTCGCCGCGGTAATGCGCGGCAAACAGCGGTTCCTTCACCGAGGGCAACATGCCACGCTGGGCAAGGCGCTCTTCCTTGGTTGTTTCAAACTCATCCAAAATGCTGTCGTAGGCGCTGCATTCCTGCACGCACTGACCGCACAATATACATACTGCCGCGTCGATGGTGTGCGGCTGGTGCCGCTCGCCGGAGATGGCATCCACCGGGCAGACGTCCTTGCAGCGTCCGCACCCGGTACACAGCTCCTGATCGATGCGGATGATCTGCTCAGAATCAAGAATCATAACCGTATTGCTCCTGTGCTCTGCGGTTAGGCAGGAAGGTTGCGGATAGCGGACATCAGCTTCACCGCGGCATTGAAATTGCGCTTACGGCGCAGGGCGGTGGGCCGGACAATGCGCAGGGCGTCGCCGGGGCACACGCCAACACAGGCGGGGCCGCCGTGCACGCCGGCGCACAGGTCGCACTTGGTGGCCACAAGACGGGGAGTTTCCTCCACCCGGCCGCCGGCTTCCTCACGCAGGACGGGCTGCATCACCCGCTCGCCATGGCGGTACACGTCCATCAGCTGCAGCGCGCCCATGGGGCAGGCGACCATGCAATTCTTGCAGCCCACGCAGGCGTCCTCGTCCACAACAATGCGGCCGCCAACCTGACGGATGGCGTCGATGGGACAAGCGTTGGCGCAGGGGGCGTCCTCGCAGTGGCGGCACTGGACAGGTGCGGAGGTCTCGCTGGTGTTCACAACGTGCAGGCGCGGATGCAGCGGGCTCTGCTGGCAGCCGACCGTCGTGGGCACAACGTCTTCGTGCACCGCGGCGCAGGCCACTTCACACAGCTTGCACCCAATGCACTTATCGGAATCAGCAACAACGAAGCTATTGAGAGGAGAAGGCATTTGCTTTCCTTTTTCTTGCACTACGCCACAACGCGGCTGTCGGACGCAGTATCCTTACGTACGCGCACGGCACAAACCTTAAGTTCCGCAGTTTCGGTAACAGGATCGGCCGCACTGTTTGTCAAAATATTTCCGCATGCTTCGGAGAAGTGGAACGTGATAAACGTCAGCCCCTTGGGCACGCGTGGGGTCACCTGCGCCTTGGTGCGGACTTCGCCGCGGCGGGTGGTGACGACGATGGGATCGCCATGCTCAAGGCCAAGCTCCTCAGCGTCCGCGGGATTGATTTCCAGCGACTCCTCAGGGCTCAGGCCGTTCAGGCCCCAGCAGCGGCGCGTCATGGTGCCGGTGTGGTAATGCGCCACAACGCGGCCCGTGGTCAGCATCAAGGGGTACTCCTCGTCGGGCATCTCCGCCGGGTCGCGGTGGTCAATGGCCGAGAACTGACCGCGGCCATTGTCGCACTGCCCAACGTGCAGCACCGGGGTGCCGGGATGCGCTTCGTCCCAGCAGGGCCACTGGATGCCGCCCTGCTCAAGGCGCGCGTAGCTGATGCCCGCGTAGGTGGGCGTCACCGAACGCATCTCGTCAAAGACGTCCTCGGGCGAGGCGTAGTCGGCGTCGTAGCCCATGGCCTGCATCAACTCCGTGATGATGCGCCAGTCCGGACGGCTGTCGCCCACCGGCTCAATGGCCTTGCGGATGCGCTGGACGCGGCGCTCTGTGCTGCTGAAGGTGCCGTCCTTTTCCGCAAACGACGCTCCGGGCAGCACCACGTCGGCCTTCTGGGCCGTCTCGGTCAGGAAAATGTCCTGCACGATGAGAAAGTCCACATGGTCAAGGCAATGCTCCACATGGTTCACGTCCGGGTCGCTGCGCATGGGGTTCTCGCCAAAGACATACAGCGCGCGGATATCACCGCTCTCGATGCCGTCGAACACGCCGGGAATGGTGCGGCCGGGTTCGCCGCTGAGCGAAACGCCCCACGCCTGCTCAAAGCGCTGGCGCACGGCGGCTTCCGTCACCTTCTGGTACCCCGGGAAGGTGTTGGGCAGCGCGCCCATGTCGCAGGAGCCCTGCACATTATTCTGCCCGCGCAGGGGGTTCACGCCAGCCTTGGGCTTGCCGATGTTGCCGGTGACAAACGCAAGGTTTGCAACGGCCAACACGTTGTCCACGCCAGACGTATGCTGGGTGATGCCCATGGTGTAGTACGTGGCGGTATTTTCACTGTTGCCAATGAGCCGCGCCGCGCGGCGGATATCCTCAGCAGGCACCGTGGTGATGGCCGAGGCAATCTCCGGCGTAAAGCGCTGCACGCTGTCGCGGAACGCTTCAAAATTTTCTGTGCGCGCGGCGATGAAATCTTCATCCGCCATGCCTTCTTCAAGGATGACATGGGCGATGCCGTTGAGCAGCGCGGCGTCGGTGCCGGGCTTCAGGCGCAGCCACAAGTCCGCGTGCTGGCTCAGCGTGATGGCGCGCGGGTCGGCGACAATCAACTTTGCGCCACGGTGCTTGGCGCGCATCATGCCAAGGCCGATAATGGGGTGGCACTCGGTGGTGTTGGTGCCGATGGCAAAGATACAGTCCCGCAGCCCCATTTCGTCCAACTCGCCGATGGAGTTGGTCATTGCTCCGTTGCCCATTGCGGTGGCCAGACCGGCCACAGTGGGAGCGTGTCAGAGCCGTGCGCAGTGGTCGACGTTGTTCGTCCCCACCGCCGCCCTCATGAACTTCTGCATGAGGTAGTTCTCTTCGTTGGAGCAGCGCGCGGAGCTAAATCCCGCCACACTGTCCGGCCCATGCTCGGCGACAATGCCGCCAAGGCGCTGGGCAATAACCGCGTAGGCCTCATCCCACGTGCTTTCGGTCAGCACGCCGTTTTTGCGGACGAGGGGCGATGTCAGGCGCTCCGGGTGCTGGACAAAGTCCACCCCAAAGTGCCCCTTGGAGCACAGCGCGCCCTTGTTCACGCTGGACGGATCAAGATTCGGCTCAACGCCGGTAATCCGGCCGTCATCATTCAGCAGCAGATAGAGCGAACATCCCGAACCGCAGTACGGGCAGGTCGTGAGAACTTTTTGCATCGAAAGTTCCTCTCAGGAAGCAAGTCAGTATAAAATTCCGGCGTGCGCCGGAGAATTGAACACGCAAGGCGTCCTGGCCGGACTTTCCAGCCATGGTGCTTGTTTGAGTGCACAATCAGCACACACTGTGCCAAAATCCATACACCTGCAATCCCTCGAAATACGGGAACTTTTGTCAAAGGCGAGTTCGCCTGCGCCATCCTGCAACCATGCAATTGCAGCCCTGCGTTGCATGGTTTGCATATTTTGCATGGTCCGCTCGCAGCAAAACTGCACCCGCCGCAGCGCAAACGTCTGTCCAATGGCAAATATGCCGCCGACTTCACGCCGTGGGCGTTCTTGCGTCCGCGTCGCGGGTCAGGCTCTCGCCCCGCTCCACCGCCCCCAGCATCATACGCACCAAAAGGAGAGGTCCGTGTGACCTCTCAACCTGTGTGCTCTTCGTGGGATATCGAGTGAAAAATATACGCCGTTTGATTAACCAAACAAGGCGCTGCGCAGTCCAGCGCGAAGCGATGGGCAAGACATAGATTGAATTTGTGAAAAAAGCAACCACCTGCACAATTGCCCCGCCCTGCGGGCGTTTACAGCAATTCTCGCCCGTGTACAACTGTCCTTAATGCGCCGAAATTCCCTTCCGCCACTGCGGCGCGCAAGGCGCCCCACGGCGTTTTCTCCTGCTCGCCGGGGATGCGTGCGTCAATGAACAAAAACGGACACAAACCGTGGAGGACGAACAGCTTGAGCGCGGTGAAGCCCCCCCTCTCTCGGAAAACGCGGATCCGGAAAAAAAGGAGAAAAGGTGGCAGGCGCTACCGCTGAACGATCGTTGTTTTGCCGGGTGCTCCTGGCCACACACTGTGGATACCGTCCATACGGACTGAAGGCACCGTTCCTCGGTGTTGTGGCGACGCTCGGGATAAGGCAAGCGAAAGCGGCAATACCCCCGCCTTAAGCCGAATACCCTACTCTGAGCGCCTTCCGATCAGCGCCTTACATCGAACGTTGAGCCACCTGCATCTGCCGCCTAGCCGTTCGCTCGCACGTTACATCTTCGGCTTTACGTCGGTAATGCCAGCCAGATGGGGACGATTGTCCTCCACCTCGCGAAGCGGGGCCACCTCAGTCATCGACTGCGTCGAACGCCCAGCCAAGGCCTGATACTCGCGAATATTAAGGCCATGCCAATGCATATCCCGGTCCGTCACTTCGCGCAGGACCTTGGCAGGAGAGCCAACCAGCAGCTGGCGCGGGGCACCGGCAAAACCTGCCTTCACAAAACTCATCGCCGCAACGATGCTTTCTTCACCAACCACAGCGCCATCCATCACCACAGAATTCATGCCCACCAAACAATTCCGCTTGATGACGCACCCATGCAAAATAGCGCCATGTCCGACGGACACGTTCTCTTCAACCACCGTGTCCACATCGCAATACCCATGCATGATGCAGCCATCCTGCACATTGGAGCCATCCTTCACAATCAACCGGCCATAATCGCCGCGCAACGAGGCACATGGACCAATATACACATCCGCGCCAACAATCACGTCGCCAATCAATACCGCCGTCGGGTGCACAAAGGCATCCGGGTGGACCACAGGAACCAAACCCTCAAACTCATAACACGGCATCGCAACTTCCCCTTTCGTTCACACCCAATTCTCACAAGCCCACTCCCGGCTTGCTCCTCACATCAAATGGATGGGTAGACATGACATAATCGTGATCATATTTCAATCATGATCGTAGGCGCCCCTTTATTACTACGTTTCGCTTTACGCGTGGCGGGGGGCTTGTTGCCGTGAAGGCACTTACGGTGCCGGATGTATGGGGTGGGATACGGATGGCTGAAGGCAGATTGGGGAGGAAGAAGAGAAGCAACGGCGGCGAAGGATGTAGGAAGGGAGTCGGTTCTTCCTTGAGAAGTGGTAATGAGTAGGCCCCCTGTAAGCCGTGGATGGAGATATGTTGATTGGGCCGAATCTGGTGACGGTGAGGTTGAGGCGTAAACAAGGGACGACGCAACCTGTTTGAAACGAGGAGACTGTGGTTGTGTGCGGGATGGTGGCGGAGTCGAGAGGTGTTTCGGCAGGGTCTCTGGAATGTGTCGCTGATTTGCGAGCCCTGAGGAGTTGGATAAACGAGCAAATGAGAAGGACGATCTCTGACCTCTGAAGGTGTTGTGCCGGAAAAGTGGCTTGTAACGGGTGCTGATGCGTTGCTTTGGCGGAGTCGAGAGATTCTTTCGGTGTTCTGGGAAAAGCGGGCTTGAACTTGAAGATGGTGCTCTCTGTTGGGGGTGCCTGGAAGTGCTTGAGTAGGGAAGATATCGCGGCTGTGGTGATGCGCTATGGTGG